>JAUNIY010000206.1 GCA_030523305.1 Eubacteriales bacterium | reverse complement strand
AATATTTTGACCATGTGCCTTGTGTTTTTGACGGCTGGTGCATTTTCTGGAGCTGTTTCTGCTGCAGGAGGTGCGGACAGCACGGTCAATCTGTTTTTGACTTTTTTGCCGCCGCGCTTTGCTGTAGCAGGTTTGTTCTTGATTGCCTGCTTTGTTTCCATTTCCATGGGGACTTCCGTGGGAACGATTTCCGCATTGGCCCCGTTTGCCGTGTCCATGAGCCAGACGACAGGGTTTGACGTGGTATTGTGCATTGCGGCAGTGGCATCGGGAGCCATGTTTGGGGATAATTTGTCCATGATTTCTGATACCACCATCGCAGCGGTTCGTACCCAAGGATGCGAAATGAAGGACAAATTTCGCATGAATTTCTTTATTGCCTTGCCAGCTGCTGTGGTTACGTTTGTTTTATTTTTGGTACTTACGCCGGCGGGAATAGGCGTGTTAGAGGTAGGCGGATATGATTTCTGGAAGGTTATGCCATATTTGGTGGTTTTGATCGGTGCGATTATTGGAATCAATGTGTTTTTGATTTTGATTGCGGGCAGTGTGTTGAGCCTCGCGGTAGGTGTAGCATCCGGCGCATTTGCCTGGACTGAAATCTTTTCTGTCATGGGAACCGGCGTGCAGGCGATGTATGATATCACGGTCATCTCCATTGTTGTCGCGTGTATTGGCGCGTTGGTCCGTGAGTATGGCGGCATTGCCTGGCTGATTTCGTTTGTTCGGGCACATACGAAGTCCCAAAAAGGGGCACAATTGAGCATTGGCGCGCTGGTAGCTGCAATCGATGTTGCAACGGCAAATAATACTGTAGCCATTGTTATGACCGGGCCGCTTGCAAAGGATATTAGCACCGAATACGACATCGATCCGCGCCGCACTGCTTCGCTGCTAGACATTTTCGCATCCGTTATGCAAGGCATCCTTCCATTCGGAGCGCAGCTGCTGTATGCCTCGGCAGGCGCTGGGGTTTCGGCGGTAAAAATCGTACCCTATATGTTCTATTGTTATCTGTTGGCGGCAGCTGTGATTGTATATATTCTGTTCTGGCCAGAGCGGAACAAAAAGCGCCAAAACTGAAGAAGAGCCGGTTTGCCGGGATGAGATGGAAACGCGTAGGATGGGGTATCGTTCTATAATCCTGTCATCAATAGAACATGACAAAAAACGTGGATGGATAGAAGATTGTGACAAGCGACAAAAATAAATAAAATTGTCAGTAAGTGGATATCAAGATGAAAAAAGTTGGGGTGTTTTAACAAAAATAGAACCTACAATTACTACATAATAAACAAAATGACAACTTTGTCAGGAACGATTGCAGACAAAACTGTCACAGGTGGCGGTTGTTGACAAACTTTTCTGACGTCATAATTGAGATTGAAGAGGGAAAGGGGCAATAAAAAGTGTCATCAATCAAACGGAGCGATGCAGCGGGAAAAAACAAGCTGACATCCCGACAGAAGCATATCATTCAGATATTGACAAAGTTTACAGCCTCGCGCCCTGTTACGGTCAGCATGATTTCGGAAATGCTGGGCGTCAGCTCCAGGACCGTCCTACGTGAAATCCCACATGTAGAGCAGTGGTTGGCGCAAAATGATTTCCATTTTATTCGGAAGCCGGGGGTCGGTCTGATTCTGGATGAAAATGTGGAAAACCAAAAGTTAATTTTGGAACTGCTGGAAATTGAATCGGTACAGAAAGATTATCCAAAAGAGGACCGGCGCAGACGGATTCTGGGTGAACTTTTGTATACGCAGGAACCGCTGAAATCTTATTATTTTACTTCTAAATTCCATATTTCGGAGGGGACATTGTCCACCGATTTGGACGAGGTAGGAAAGTGGTTGGAGCGGTATCAAATCCAGCTGATACGGAGGCCCGGGCTTGGGATCTTGCTCGAAGGGAACGAGAGCAGTTACCGGCAGGCCATTGCCAACCTCATTTACGAAAGCATTGACCAGACGCAGATCGCCCAGCTGCTGCGCGGTGAAGTTACGACAAAGGTCAACCCAGTCAATCCGGTTCACAACCGGGTATTTGATCTGTTGGATCATGAGATGACGTCAAAGGTTGAACGGGTGTTGGTGGAGACCGAAAAAAAGTTGCACATCCAATATGCCGACAGCGCGTATGTCGGGCTGATCGTGCACATCTCGTTGGCAATCAAACGCATTAAGAACAATGAAAAGATTGAGATGGAACGCGATAGGCTCCAGAAGGCGATGCTTTTGCCGGAGTTTTCCGTCGCAGAGGAAATTTGCGACCAGCTGAAAGATATTTTTCAAATACGGATTCCCAAAAGCGAAGTAGGATTTATCACGATGCATCTCTCTTCGGCACAGATCTGGCCGATGCATTCAAAGATGCGGCGCAACATGGATAGCATGAACCTGCGCCGTATTGCCAATGAAATGACGCAAAAGGTGCAGGAGGATCTAGGGATTCCACTCCACGACGACGCGCGTTTGATTGATGATCTGTGCAATCATATGGCTCCGGCGATCAGCCGGCTTTCCATGGGTATGACCATTGAAAATTCTCAGATGGACAGCATTCGTGAAGAATATCCTGAAGTTGTCCAAGCGACTGAGGCCGCATGCGACATTTTGCGCCGTGAAATTGGCGTAGATGAAATTCCGGATTCCGAGGTTTGCTATCTTGCCATGCATTTTGGCGCAGCAATGGAAAAGAAATTGGAAAAAATGCAGCGTATTTCGGCGGTCGTTGTTTGCCCCACCGGCGTGGGAACATCCCGGATTTTGGAAGCAAATCTGAAAAAAGCGTTTTCCTGTATCGAAGTAAAAGGAGCCGTTTCGGCGTTCCGCATCGATGCGGAGCAGCTTGCGCAGCAGGGGATTGATTTGATTTTATCCACTGTAAACCTTTCCACAGATTTTCCTTGGATTTGTGTCAGCCCGATATTACAGGCAAAGGATCGGCGGCAGATCGAAAGCATGATTGTTTCATTGCAGTCGAAAAAACGGCTGCATCCGGTCGCCCAGGTATGGAGCGAAGTAGCCGGTGACGATGTGCAGCAGATTGTGTATGTCGGCACGGAGCTGCTGAACTTGATAGATCATTTGCGGTTTGAAACCGTGCAGGCGGCCAAAGATCGTACGGAGGTTATTGCGAAGGCAGGCCTGTTGTTTGCGGAAGATGACCGCATGGCAACTGC
>JAUNIY010000205.1 GCA_030523305.1 Eubacteriales bacterium | reverse complement strand
GGATATTGCAAGGGCGATTGAAGCGGTAAACCGGCGCGGGGAAGCGGATGTCATTATCACAGGACGTGGCGGCGGTTCGTTAGAGGATCTTTGGGCTTTCAATGAAGAAATCGTCGCACGAGCCATTTACGCATCGGATATTCCGGTCATCTCCGCTGTAGGACACGAACCGGACGTTACCATTTCGGATTTTGTCGCAGACGCGCGGGCATCGACACCTTCCAATGCGGCGGAAATCTGTGTGCCGGACAGCATGGCCATCCGGGAATTTTTGCGCAATGCCGACGGCGTGCTATTTGGCAATATGCAGGAATGCTTGGCCAATCGGAGAATGCAGCTGCAAGCGTTGGATCAACGCAGAAAACGATGTACGCCAATCGGTTATATTCAGGATAAGCGGTATGAACTGGATCATGTGACCGGTCAGCTCATACATGCCATGCAGCAGCGTTTGGCGGTAGAACGGCAACATTTTGTCGAACAGGCGGCGTATCTGGATGCATACAGCCCGTTAAAAGCGCTTGCGCGCGGATATTCGGTTGTAACAAAGGATGAGCAGGTGATTACGAGCAGCGCCAAGCTGAAAAAAGAGGACAAAATTTTTATCCGTTTGGCAAGGGGCGGCGCGGTTTGCAGGGTAGAACAGGTAAAGCGGAAATGCTGAGGGAAACTAAAATGGAAGATTTGACATTTGAACAGGCGATGAAGCGTCTGGAAGATATTGTATCCCAGCTGGAAGCCGGGGAGGCTCCGCTGGACAAAAGCATGGCTTTGTTCGAGGAAGGCACGAAGCTTTCGGCATATCTGTCGAAGCTGCTGGATACCGCAGAACAAAAGGTGACCATGATTGCGGCAAAGGATGGCACGGAAACCGAAGTGCCGTTTGACATAGGGGAAGGGGAAGAATAATATGCCATGGAAAGAACAGCTTACAGCATACAGCAGCCTGGTAGAACAGCAGCTGACATCCTATATCCAGCTTGAAGAAGACAAAGGGCAAGGACTCATTTTTGAAGCCTGCCGGTATTCTGCCATGGCAGGTGGAAAACGCCTACGGCCTGCGCTGGTGCTGGAATTCTGCCGGATTTGTGGCGGTGAACAAAAGGCGGCGCTTCCGTTTGCCTGTGCGCTCGAAATGATCCATACGTATTCGCTGATTCATGACGATTTGCCGTGCATGGACGATGATGACCTCCGCCGTGGCAAGCCGACCAACCACAAGGTTTATGGCGAGGCGATGGCGGTACTTGCTGGCGACGGCCTGTTGAATTTGGCGTTTGAAACGGCATCCGATCCGGCTAACGCCGCATATGTTTCCGCGGAAACACAGGTAAAAGCGATCCGCATCCTGTCACGCGCTTCCGGTATGCATGGCATGATTGGTGGCCAGGTGCTGGACATGCAGGCGGAAGAAACGCAGATTTCACTCGAACAGCTCAAGGTGTTGCAGGAGCTGAAGACCGGTGCGCTCATTGGCGCGGCGGCACAGCTTGGTTGCTTGATTGGCGGTGCGACACCGGAACAGACAGATGCTGCGCTTGAATATGCACGCTGCATTGGCTTGGCTTTCCAGATTCAAGACGATATTCTGGATATCGAAGGGGATGCAGAAATTTTTGGCAAACCCATTGGTTCAGATGCGGCAAACAGCAAGAGCACGTACCCATCCTTGCTAGGGCTGGAACGCTGCCACGAGCTGGTACATGAGCTGTCCCAACAGGCAGTTGACGCGTTGGCACCGTTTTCAGATGCCGGAATACTTCCGGAGCTGGCGATGTCGTTGGCTGACCGCAAAAGCTGAAAAACAATGAAACAACGCAAAAATGCCCGTATGCGCATAGAAACCTTGGTTTCCAGCGATACGGGCATTCCTTTTTCATTCAAGGTGGCAGCAGACAAAGTAAATCTTACGGCTTGAGGTTCGGTTGGATTTCCCCGCAGACGACCAACCGTTGCCAGTTGGCGGTTTCCCATTATGGTCTGTGCCGGGGCGTTACCGCGTCCGGGACCGAATTGCCACTTAGTCCGTACTGCAATCCCTTGTCTGCCCAGTTACGACAGTCTAGGCGTTTTCCGCGACAGCCAATCCAATTCTTAGCCTCTTTTGCAAGGGAAGTTTCACAGATCGGTACAGGAAGACATCATGGCCCTGATATCATACCTGCGGACACCTGATCCCCTTGTCCTCACGCAAGGCAGGCTACACTGCACACAGCGTCTTTACAGTCCAAGCTGCATTCGCACCGCATTGCAGGTTTTATCCTACTCCGTAAAGCATCCATCAATCCGAAGATGTATAGGTGCTCTACAGCAATAGGTCTCCACGGAAAAAGGAAACTCGTTCTTATGCCATTAAAAACTATCCTAAATCCTTAACCCCCAGCATCCACCCCAAACTGGGCGTAAGAAGCAAACACCAGGGACTTCATCGATATGCCCTTCTACGGATTTTTAGGCCCGTCTTATGAATGGGAGAGGCTGACTAGAATACTGCGCCACCACTATAAATGTAGCACATTACCTTGGGATTTTCAAGAAGGCTTTGTAAAGAATTTCTAACACTTTGTGGGTGCTATCATCATGTGTGCGCAGGCTATTTGCTTGATAAGCGCGGTTAAAGAATCGTAACGATTGCCCAGTAGTGAAATAGGCTTCCTAGCATCACGCATACGTGAAAAACTTCATGCGAACCAAATTTTGGGAACCGTTCGTTGAATATATGCAGCTTCATGGCGTATATAATGCCGCCAATGGTGTAGATTACGCCGCCGATTGCCAGAAGCGCAAATGTCCGGGATGAAACGCTTGCATACAGCTGCGGGAGCACAAAGATGCAGGCCCAACCCATGGCGATATACACAACAGAGGAAAACCACTTCGGGCAGGTTACCCACAGCAGTTTGAGAATCATACCCACAAGCGCAAGGCTCCATATCGCGATGAGCAAATGGGTACCAGAAGGCTGTGCCAAAGACATCACACATACCGGCGTGTAGGAACCGGCGATCAGAACGAAGATCATCATATGATCGAGCCGTTTCAAGAGCAGTTCGGTATGCCTGTTCACAATAAATGTGTGGTAGGCGGTACTTGCGCCATATAATAAAATCATGCTCAGCATGAAGATGCTCAGGCTGACCATACCGGGACCATTCACGTGCCGGGAGGCTGCGTATACCAGCAAGCC
>JAUNIY010000034.1 GCA_030523305.1 Eubacteriales bacterium | reverse complement strand
CATTTATATGTTATTTGAGCCGGCAGTTGCGCAGGCCGTGCAGCAGCTTTGCAGCAGCCAGCCGGAATATCAGGAATGGAGCATTCGGATGCAGGAGGGGAATATCGTGCTGACGGCCTTGGGAAGCCGTTTTCTTCAGGTTTGCAGCGTATGATGGATATTTCGGCTTGACAAAAACAGGGAATGTTGCTATACTATATAAGCTAAAGCCAGCTTGCCGCTGTGGCGGAATTGGCAGACGCAAGGGACTTAAAATCCCTCGCTGGTTTACAGCGTACCGGTTCAAGCCCGGTCAGCGGCACCAGATCGGAGCAGATGATGCAGCATCTGTTCCGATTTTTTTGCGCCAACAGAGAAGACGCTTGACAGAAAACCAATCCTCCAAGAGCCGATGGAGGCCGGCATATTTTTAGATTGAGGCGAAGAAAATGAAACTTTTGAGGCAGTTCGGTATTATCCTGCTGATTACTTTCTTGGGAGAAGTTCTCAAGGCGTTGCTCCCGTTGCCGATACCGGCAAGCATTTATGGCATGATGCTGTTATTGGCAGCGCTCATCAGCGGTGTTATCAAGCTGGAATCGGTCAGCTTGGCGGGCGATTTTTTGATTGAAATTATGCCGATTCTATTTGTCCCGGCAGCGGTTGGACTGTTAGATTGCTGGGGGCAGCTCAAACCGATCCTTCTTCCTGTCGTAGTCATTACGGTTGTCATTACAGTGCTGGTTATGGCGGTTACTGGCTGCGTCACACAGAAGATCATCCGGCGCGGAAAGGTAGGGAGCAGGCATGAATGAAATGTTGATTGACTGCACCTATTTCGGCGCATTTCTGACCATTGGCGCATTTTTATTCGGGCAATGGTGCAAGAAAAAATGCAAACTTGCAATCTGTAACCCACTGCTCATTGCGGTTATTGTCGTCATGATACTGCTTGCCGCAGGAGATATCGATTACGATGCGTACTATGAAGGCGCAAAATATATCAGTTATCTGCTGACGCCAGCGACGGCATGCCTTGCGATTCCATTATATCGTCAATTAGAGCTATTGAAAACACATGCTCCGGCTATCCTGGCAGGTGTGATTTCGGGCGCAGCCGCAAGCATGGCCGGGATCCTTGTATTGTCTATTCTGTTTGGCTTGACGCATGAACAGTATGTTACGCTTCTGCCCAAATCGATCACCACGGCGATCGGTATGGGCATTTCCGAAGAGCTGGGTGGCGTGGTGACCATTACGGTTGCTGTCATCATCATAACTGGCATTCTGGGGAATGTCATCGCATCATCCGTCTGCAAGCTGTTCCGTATTGAAGAACCGATTGCGAAGGGGCTTGCCATTGGTACGGCGTCACATGCGATCGGTACGGCGCGGGCGATGGAAATCGGACAGATTGAAGGTGCGATGAGTTCGCTGGCGGTTGCTGTTGCAGGTATCTTAACAGCGTGCACGGCATCGTTATTCGCTATGCTGTGGTAAATTTACATCAATAAAAATGGGCTGCCTCGGTGTGAGACAACCCATTTTTTTGTCTTTATTTTGCAAGACGTTTTCCGTCATAGCGTGTGGTGTGGAACAGGTACGAGTATGTCGTAGCGCGTACACCGGTCTCTGCCAGCGTATCCAGCAGGTTACGAACCAGATCAATCGAATGGTCACGCTGTGCAAGGCTGATTTTCATATTGCCGTTGTAGGAGCTGACCAGTACGCCAAACGGCTGATATGCACATGGAAGGATTGCGGCATAGTCGAGGACATACTGCTGCATGCTTTCCGGAAGATGGAATGCACCGATGTTGGTCAGGATAAAGGAGTCACGGCGAATGTAGTTGCGTGCACGGGTGCGCATAGCTTCTTCTTTTTCCTCAATTGGCATATCCGCATTGTGCAGGGAGAATACGTTGTCGCCATTTGCTTTGGCCCACCATGCGCTGTGCTCTAGTGTGCGCTGGGTGCTGAAATATTCGCTGCACTTGCGACATGCCTCGCCGAAGGACATGTCAAAATATTCCGGCAAAAATGGCAGATCAAGCAGGGAGACAAAGAAATGCGTTGTCTTGCTCGGAACCAGAGGACGGAGATCCATCGGGATTTCCGCAGCGATTCTTTGTCGTTCGCCATCCTTGAAATATGTCATGCCGATGGCGCGGGAAAGTGCTGTCATCACGTATGTCATCGGCGTGCCGCCGTTCTTTTTGAGGAAAGACTTCATCTGTGCAAATGGGAACGTGATTTCGGTCATCAGTTCGTTAAAATCTGCACGGCCATCCATCTGCGGCATGTGAAATACTGGCTGGTCGTCGTGGTGGTTCTTACCGGAACGCGGGACGTTTTCGAGCAGTGGAAATGCGTCTTCGCACTCGGACGGGTCGAATTCGGTTTCACGGGTCCGGATGGTACCGTCGTTTTCGATTGGATGGCCGCACAGTGTCAGGTATTCAAACAGGACAGAGCGGATGAACTCGTCAAACCCATGCCCATCACAGGTGCAGTGATGATATTCCATGATAATGGTATTGCGGATGTAGCCGCACAAGAACAGATAGCCGTTGGTATCTTCAGAACCCATCCAGTACGGGGAGAGGTGATTTTGGAACGGAACAACCACCGGCGGCTTGTCGAGGTAGCGATAGGAATACGCCTGTTCGCCACGTGTCAGGCCAACTGCCATCTGTGGGAAACGGATCAGAGCAAGCTCCACCGCTTCCTGTAGCAGCTCCGGCTGGACCGGTTCAGACATACGGATGATGTGCCGCGGCGAGGTGGTCAGGTCATGATGTGTTGCGTACATAAATATATTTCCGTAGGTATCTACATTCAAGACAGGATCAGTATGAACAGTTTTCATCATAATAACATTCCTCCATTCGGATACAGGCGGAATTGGCCTGCAAATGTGGCTTGTTTGTTTCTTTGCATGTATTATAAACGAACATTAGAAGAAAGGATAGAGCATTATTCAACATAATTGCAAACTATGTTCGATTATTAAAATGATATGTTGCACAAAAAAATACGTAAAATTTTAACAAGATGCACAAAATGTCGGATGAAGCTGTCGAAACTTTTGCATTATGGGCGATTTGTCAAAGCGAGGCGGTTTGTATCGAACAGTTTTATTTTGGAAGATATTGACTTTACAGCCGCCAGATGCTATACTGAACAGGCTTCCGGAAACGGCACATTGCTCTCACATATTTTTGTAAGTCGTTGTATGTTGGCGGATGATTTACGGGAATATGTGTTTTTTTGTGCAAAAATACCGGGAACAGATTTTTTGAATGGAGGTACCTGTTATGAATAAGGGTACAGTAAAATGGTTTAATGCAGAAAAGGGCTACGGTTTCCTTTCCAATGACGAGAGCGGCGCGGATGTTTTTGTACATTTCTCTGCAATCCAGTGTGATGGCTATAAGACGCTGAATGAGGGCCAGAAGGTCACATTTGACGAAGAAATGGACGAAAGAAAAGGCAAGCTGCGCGCTGTCAATGTGCAGCCGCTTTGATTGCCGTGATATATAGAATTCCAAAAGGCTGTTGCAGGGCAAGCATCCCTGCAGCAGCCTTTTGGCGTTGGCGCCGAATAGGCATGATTACAACGATCAGTTCAACTGGTGGTCAAAAATACTTTGGTACATGAAAAGCGGTACTGCATCTTTTGTGATGCAATACCGCTTGCAAAAGTCACATCTTAGATTTGAAGAAAGATAGACAAGCAGTTATGTTGGTCCCCGACATGGGCTTGTTAAGCCACCGGTTCTACCCGTGGTTTTGACTGGGTGAACATGCAGGGGAAGGCTTTAAAACGGCATGGTCTTTTTGCGGAAACTATGGCTTGCCAGCAGAAACAGCAGTATCGCAATCAACAGCAAAGCCAACGGCCGCAGGCAAGCGTACAGATCACCCTGTAAAATACCCGCTGGATCGATCAGCGTATACGGCGTGATGTAGCGGAGAAAAAAGAAGGGGCCGCCGAGATTGGACAGCAGGCGGACAGTATAAAACAGGATACATGCCACGGCACTGATGGTTAGGGCACTTGCCATGCTGTTGCATTTGCAGGAGAAAAAATAGCACATGCCAGCAAAAGCCAGTTGCAGCGCGAAGATACATGCTGTGAGCAACAGGAATGGCTGGATTGCGAGTTTGCCAGGATAAAAGTATTCGCACAGGGCAATTGTTGCAACGCAGCACACAGCCATCATAGCGAACAAATTGAGAATCAAGACATTGCGCTGGGTAGCTGCAATGCATTTGCGTGAATTCGGGGAAGCGAGCAGATAGGACATGGTGCCGCGGGAAACATGGCGCGCAATCAACTGTGCGGAAAGCAGGATGGTGAAAATCATTGGCAGCGCCAGCATCAGCATCCCGTACAGATAATTGACCACAAAGGCGGTAAAGGTATCGGAAAAATCTGTCATGCCAAGCAGGTTCATTGCCTGCGGAAGTGATTTGGCCAGGTCTATGAAGGCGGCACCGGCCACGGGATCATACATGCGAACGACGCAGAATGCATACAGCCCCATTAAAACAGTAAATACCAGCCAGAGCGGGAAAGAACGTTTGCAGCTATACCGGAACAGTGTGAAATTCATGCGTCCTCACCTCCGTAATAATGCATAAAGATTTCCTCTAGGCTCTGTCCGACGTTATCCAGCGTGGAAACCGGATAGTTTACCAAAATAGAAAGCAAATTGCGCAGATCGCGGAAGACGGCGACCTTGACAATGCGCCCGTCGGCTTCCAAAACATGGATATTTTCGCGGCAAAGTGCTTGGGCCGCTTCCGCGTTTTCCAGTGTAATGACGTATACGCGGCGTTCGGTCTGCCGAAGTTCCTCCAGCGAAGAGACTGTTTTCAAATGCCCCTTTTTCAAAATAGCGATACGGTCGCAGGTTTTTTCCACTTCACTAAATCGGTGGGAAGACATTAGAATGGTTTTCTTCTTTTTCTTTTCCTCCAGGATCAGATCAATGAAAGCCTGCTGCATCAACAGGTCAAGGCTGGCGGTGGGCTCGTCCAGAATCAGGATATTTGGATCGTGCATAAAGGCACACACCAGCGCAAGCTTTTGCTTCGCACCCTTGGACATGCGGCGGATTGGCTGGCGGATATCCAGCTCAAAGCGTTCGACCAGTTCTTTGATGCGCCCGGTATGCTTCATGCCGCGATATTTTGCCATAAAGGACAAAAATGCCTTGCCGCTCATGTCGGGGAACAGGTAGATATCGCCGGGAAGATATCCGAGCGTCTCCTGAATGACCGCTGCGGATTGGAAGCAATCACGGCCTTCAATTTGGCAGGTGCCGGAAGCAGGCTTGGCGTAACCCATCAAATGGCGGATCGTTGTAGTTTTGCCGGAAGCGTTTGGACCTAGAAAACCAAAGACTTCACCGGGCTCTACGGAAAAGGTTAAATCAAATACACCGCGGCCACGGCCATAATCACAAGTCAGGTCATTGACATCAATAATACTCACAAAATACCTCCCTTGCTTGCTGCACACACCTGAGGCGTGCAGTTTACCTGTCTATTATACTGGATTCTGTTTGGATAGAAAACCCTTTTTTTCGACAGAAGCGCATCTTGGGTGTTTGCAGGCATGGATGAAAGCGAATTGGCTGCGCTGCGATGCCAAAAAAAGAAGAGAATTTTTGTGCAAATTACATAAAAATGAACACCAAGATTTGTACAGATGACAGAAAGATTACAAAGATTACAAATTGGTTACACAAAATGAAATTTTTATGTTATACTATATAAGTCGATGAGAAAAGGAGGACATACAGTGATATTTCACTCGCCTAAATATAAAAAAAGAATAGCCTCTGCAATCCTCTGCGGCTCGGTGATGCTTTCTGCAGGCGCTCCGGTATTTGCATGGGACGATGCGGAAGAGCTGGTTTCTACCGTATTTGAAGAAATACAGACGGAAGAGGCTGCATCTGTCGTTTCCCTGGCTGACAGTGGTTACGCGCTCCAGCGGCTCGGCGTTGTTGTCGGCGATGAAAACGGAGATCTGATGCTGGACAATTCCGTCACACGCCAAGAGGCATTCACGCTGTTCCTGTCTCTATTGGGGGAACAGGATGTTGCGCAAGCGACGCAGTATTCGTATACATTCCAGGACGTTTCTCCGTGGTTCAGCGATTTTGCCGGCTACGGCCAATATACAGGTTATACGGCAGGCTACAGTGAAACCGAATTTGGCAAGCATGATACAGTAAAAGTACAGCAGTATATGACCTTTGTACTTCGTGCATTGGGCTATGTAGACGGCCAGGATTATACCTGGAAAAATTCGTTGGATAAAGCAGTCCAGATCGGCCTGTGCACACAGAGTCAGGCGGACACTTGGGCGGCCAATCCTTTCCTGCGTCAGCAGATTATGGAAATCTCCTATCTTGCACTGAGCACGAAGATGAAGGACAGCGACTGTACGTTGGCAGATAAGCTAATTGCAGATGGTGAATTTTCATCTGAAGCTGCGGCAGCAGAAAATCTCACATTTGGCACGACATATGTTGCGCCGTCCGATACGAACAACGGAGGGACGGCAATTGCGCACAGCGGTGTAACCGCTGGGACCTATATTGTACGTAATGTCGGAACCGGCAGCGTGATGACGGCTGGCGGTGCGGATAAACAGGCAAATGTATACGCTGCAAGCAGCACTGGAAGTGAATCCCAGCGGTTCACCATTCAGAACAACAGCGATGGAAGCTTCCAGATTGTCAGCTCGCAGAATACGGCACTCACAGTGGATGTACATCCGCGGGCGGGTGCTACGGCGATCCTGTGGAGCGCAAACCAGACCGATTGCCAGACCTTTGTGGCGGTGCAGGAGTCGGATGGCGTTTATTCCTTCCGCCTGGCTTCCGATGGTAGCTTGGCGCTGGAGGTTGTTGATGGCGATATCCGGTTGAATCATTACTCCGGTGCGTCAACACAGCAGTGGAAACTATCCACCGGCACGGAGGATACCGCGGCTGCAACGGCAAAGCTGGCATCCATTATGACAGTGCATCCAGATGGAAAGAGCCTTGGGAGCAGCTATAGCTTCGGCGGCGCGAGCCAGTGCATGGGCTTTGGGCGCGAAGTATTCTACCGTATGTATGGCGAAACAGCAAAGTGGGGCTATGACGGCAGCCCGAAGAGTTCCGCGGATGCAAAATTATACAAGATTACGGCTTCTTCTTCCTCCTATTCGGCAAGCAGCATCCAGTCCTTGATCAGCAAGGCAAAGCCGGGTGACATTCTCCAAATGAATTCTCCCAAAATGCATACAATGGTATTTGTATCCAGCGATAGCTCTGGCTTCACGGTTTATGATGCAAACTGGACCGGCCCGAACAAGGTCAGCGTCCGTTATGTCAAATACGGCGCGTGGTCGAGCCGGAACAGCAAGGGGATCACCCTGTTGCATGCAACCAATTATCCGATATCTTAACGAATCAAGCCTCCGGGAAACCGGAGGCTTTGTTGTGTTTAGAGCATGCCGATCGAACGGAACAGGATGACCATGAGGAAAATGGTAATCATACTGAGAAGGGAAGTCCAAACGACGATTTGTCCAGCGAGGACATCGTCCGCATGCATTTCCGATGCCATAACCGAGCTGGCGATTGCGATGGGGGAGCCATACGCAGCGATCATGACGCCAATGGCGGTTGGAGATAGATCCAATAGGCCAAAGTGCGCGGCGGCAAACGCCATGCCGAAGCCGAGCACAGGCGCGAGGATGAGCCGCATACAGACGCCAGAAATCAATTCCTTCCGGATGCCGCGTGCAGCGGAAAAACGGAACTGTCCGCCGAGCATAATCAGGCACACCGGGGTGGCAATGCGCGCGAGATATTGCAGCGTTGTGTATAGCCATGGCAGTGTACCCGAAATAGAAAATACTAGTGTACCATCCGCGCGGCAGGGAATCCATTCGCGGATGATGAGGGCGGCTACGCCGGCGACTAAGCCCTGGATCAACGGATTTTGCAGTAGGCTTTTGAGAATTTTTTTCGGCTGTAGTTGGGCATGGTCCGCGTAAACCGTCAGAGCCAAGACAGAAACAACGTTAAAATAGATGACAATGGGCGCTTGCAGCGTAGCGGCTACCGTGACACCAGCGGTGCCGAGCAGACCTTCCGCTAACGGGAGGCCGATAATGGCAAAATTGGAGCGGAAACCGGCTTGAATTAGGACGCCCTTGCGGTTGCGCACATCGGTGACAAGGTTGGCCAGTAGGATACTGACAACGGTGATGACCACCAAGCTGGCCAGCAAGTAGGCAGTCAATTGTAAATCAATTTCACGGATGCTGTCCAGGGAGTACAGATTGACGAACATCAGTGCGGGAAAGCTGTAATGAAATGCAAACCGATTGACTGTTGGGAAAAAATCTGCGGGGAATTTTCCTCTGACACGTAGAAAGTATCCCAACAGGATTAACAGCAGTATGGGCGCAATTGCTTGAAAAGCATAGGAAAAAATAGAAAGCATGTGGAACTCCTTTCCACGGAGACTTTTTTTGATACTTGTTATTGTAGCATTGACGTGGGCGGGTGGCAAGGCGAGATGATGGGGCACCTGCTTTTTGTTGCAACGTTTTGCATAAACACAGACAATTGCTTGCTGCCAAAAAAGTCGTGGATATGTCAGTATATAGCGGAAAAATGCTTTAAAATCGGTTGATTTTGCTATAAAATTTTAAAATCATATTGCATTCAAATGTGGTATGAAAATAACAAAAAATAAGCAAAAAAAACAAAATAGTGCCAGAAAATGTCGGAGTTAAAATGGAGAAATTAAGCAATATACACAAAATATTGCCGTTTGTTTCGTCTAATAAGACGCTTGCAATCTGACGGGATGTCAAGTAAAATGTAATCGTGATATTTGAAAAGAGGTTGACCGGATCGAACTTGGAGGTAGGAACATGTATGATTTATTGGTAAAGAATGGCAAGCTGGTAACACCAGACCGCATTTATGAGGCGGATGTTGCGATTCAGGATGGCAAATATGCGGCCATCGTAGCAAAAGGGACGGAACTGGAAGCGGAAAAGGTTATCGACGCTGCGGGAAAATATGTATTTCCGGGCATCATTGACTGCCATGCACATTTGAACGAGCCGGGTTTTGAATACCGTGAGGATTTTGAGACCGGATCCCGCGCAGCTGTTGTGGCAGGATGCACAACTTTGATTGATATGCCGCTCAACAATGATCCATCCCTCATGAACAAAGAAATCTTTGATCTGAAGTATGGAAAGATCAGCAAGCATTCTCTGGTTGACTATGCGCTGTGGGGCGGCATCGTAGGCGATTTCGATGATCAACCGGGTTCTGTTAAGAATAATCTAAACGACCTGGTAGACCTGCACAAATGCGGCGTAGCAGCGTTCAAAGGTTTTACTTGCCCGAACGGAGACCTGTTTCCAACGGTGAATATGGGGCATGTCCGCAAGGCGTTGGAAATTTTGAAGCCGTATGGTGCGCTGTGTGGATTCCATTGTGAGGAATTTGGACAGGTGCTGGAGCTGGAGCGTGAAGCAAAGGCAAAGGAAGGCAGGACAAATCAGGAAAAGATCCGTGATTTCCTGGATTCTCACGACGTATGGACGGAATATGTTGCAACCAAGAATGTGATCGATATGGCAAGAGCTACCGGCGGACGGGTGCATATCTGCCATGTCAGCCACCCGATGGTCGCGCAGGTTGTCAAGGACGCCATTCATGAAGGGCTTCCGATTACGGCGGAGACTTGCCCGCATTATTTGGGATTCACAGAGGATTTCGTATTCGAGAAGGGAGCGCCGGCAAAGTGCACGCCGCCGATGCGCAAGAAGGAAGACATGGAAAAGCTGTGGGATTATGTACTGGACGGCACGCTGTCCTGTGTGGGAAGCGACCATTCGCCAGCAGCTGACGAGGAGAAGGACAACGCAACCAAGGATATTTGGCATGCATGGGGCGGCCTGAACGCGATCCAGTTCTTCCTGCCGATGATGTTCGATATGGTTGTCCACAAAAAAGGACTGAGCCCGACGCTGATTGCAAAGGTCATGGACTACAACCCGGCGAAGGTATTTGGACTATATGGACGCAAGGGTGCGTTTGAACTGGGCTTTGACGGCGATATCGTCATTGTTGATCCGGATAAGGCATGGAAGTGCGAGCAGGAGAAGTTGCTGACCAAGGGCCATGTATCCTGCTTCGACGGCCTTGAGGGCAAGGGCTCGCCGGTTTGCACCATCATCCGCGGCAAGGTTGTCGCTGAGGACGGTATGTACAAGGATGATGCCATCGGCTATGGCGCATACATTACGCCGGTAAGGTAAGAAAGGGTCTTTTGAGAAGTATAAGAAAAGAGGTAAAGTTATGAGCGATTCGACAAAGAACGCAAAGCAAGAGGCTAGCTCGCTGCGACCGATTAAGGAAAAAGATCGTATCATGAGCTGGGGCTCCAACACTATGCTGTGGCTCGGCGGCTGTATCTCCATCGGTACGCTGTCCATGGGTTCCGCGCAGTTGGACAAGGGCTTGAACCTGTTGCAGCTGTTTCTCGCTGTCTTGATCGGCTCCGGCATTCTGGTTATCGGCATCTGCTTGAACGACCAGTTCAGCTACAAGACCGGCGCGCCGTATGCAGTACAGCTGAAAAGTGCATTTGGTACAAAAGGCAATATCGTACCGGTTATGATCCGAGGTTTGCCTGCAATCGTATGGTATGGCTATCAGACATGGCTGGGCGGCAGCGCCATCAACAACATTGCAAAAGCATTGTTTAATTATGATAATATCTGGCTGTTTTTCCTGTTATTCCAGCTGATCCAGATCCTGTTGTCTATCAAGGGCTTCCAAGGCGCCAAGTGGGTTGGCAACATCGGCGGCGTTGTCATCGTACTTGCCATGTTCTATCTATTGTATATCTGCGTTACCCAGCAGGGCGACGTCATTGCGGCAAACCTGTTGAACAAGGAAGGTACATGGGGCATGCCGTTTATCGCAGCGATCATCGCATTCTTTGGCAACAGCACGACCGTTATGCTGAATGCAGGCGACTATTCGCGTGAGATGAAGAGCGGCTATTCCGCAGTAAAGCGCGGTGCATCGTACTTCATCGCTATGGTTCCGTCTACCGTTATGCTCGGTATGATTGGCGCAATGGCGTGCACGGCGACTGGCATTGCCAACCCGATCAACGCATTTTATGAAATGGTAGACAACAAGATCATTTTGGTTGTAACGCTTGGCTTTATCATCTTTGCCCAGCTGTCCACCAACTTGGCAAGTAACGTTATCCCGCCGGCATATGCGTTTATGGATGCATTTAAGATGAAGCATAAGACTGCGGTTATCCTCGTAGGCATTCTGGCAGTATGCACCTGCCCGTGGATTTTGACCAACGACAGCTCCGCTGCTGGCCTGGATCTGTTTGTTAAGATCTATACGGCATTCTTTGGCCCGATCTTTGCGGTTCTGATTACTGATTACTTTATTCTGCACAGAAGAAAGACGGATGATTTGGACGATTTGTACGATGACAACGGAAACCATTCCGGTGTCAACTGGGCTGCTATCATTGCCATCATCATTGGCGCAATTATCGGCCTGATCAACGTTGATATCTCCTTCTTCACCGCAACCATTCCAACTGGCCTGATATTCTACTTCTGCATGAAGTACATGAAATCGTGCGAGCGGTTCCGCCGCGGTACAATTTTGGAGAACAAGTAATACGTCATTGGTTTTTTTGATTCCTTTTTCTACATTTTTATCTTGAGAGTAGGCAGCTGCTACAACAATGAAGAATAGGATGTAATCTGACGCAATCGTTACAGGATGCAAGAAAAAACAGAGAGTAAATTACGTACAGAAGTAATTGCTCTCTGTTTTTCTTTTTATCATGCATTGCTCAGTAAAAGCATATTACAGGACGTTGTTTGAGGTTCTTAAGCGGAAAAGATGGCTTTTACCATTTTTATTTTGTAGAGCAGGCCATGAAATAATATTTGTTTTGATTCAACGCAAAGGTTCCGACTTGCGTCATAGACACTTTCCTTGTATGTGCTGCAAAAGAACGCAGATTGATTTGATTGATAAATGTAGCCATAATAGGGTAACGTTCTTTCATATTAGACAAAGACGCGTAAAATATCTTCTCGAATAAGCCGGAACCGCGGACAGATGCATCTACACAAACGGGGCCATACTGGTAACTATTTTCAACGGTTAACGTTTGGCCTTCAAACATAACGTTGGGAAGTTGGTCTATCATGTGAGCAAAGAACGGCCATTCACTCCAAAATCCCCATGATGCGGCCATCGCGAATGCCAAAATGTTGTGTCCTTCTTTTGCAACCGTGCAGCCGTTTTCGGTTGTAATCAGGGCTGCCAACTGTTGTTCGGTCATATTGGTTGTGACAAAACCATCTGTTTTATCTTCTACATAATGGGCGTGATTTGCTTTCAATAAATCGAGTATACCTGGAATATCTTCCAGATTTGCCTGTTGTATGTACATACTGTTATTCCTCCAATATTGTATTGACAAGAGTTTCTATGTGAAGACGCATGGCATCTAACACCGGCACGGATAGCTTCTGGCCCTGAAACAACAAAGGAAGTTCTGTGCACCCCAAGATGATAGCCTCAACATGTTGTTCCTTTACCAATTCTTCCGCAATTTCTATCAAGCGGCGGGCTGTTTTTTCTTCCATGATCCCCAAATCCAGCTCATGTGAAATACGATCCGCAATATAGATTCTATCCGCTGGTTGGGGGATCGCAACATCGATCCCGGCTTTGCAAAAAGGAGATTTAAAATAATCGCCTTCCATTGTCGCGGCTGTTCCAAGTAAACCAACTTTCTTTAAATTTTGGCGTTTTGCTTGCGCACAGGTAGGTTCGACAATGCTAATAAGCGGAATAGGCGATTGTTTTTGCAGTTCATCGAAAACCATGTGCCCTGTGCTGCAAGCCAAAGCGCCAATATCTGCCCCAGCGGCCGCGAGATTGCGGATTCCCGTCAGTAGATACGTTGTCAGGCCATCTCTGTCATTTTGCAAACTCATGCGAATGACTTCAAAGCAGCTGAGACTTTCGATGACAAGCGGTGGAAAGAAAGGCGTATTTTGCTTTTTTTGAACACCGTAAACAATTCCTCGGTAATATGGAATCGTAGATTCCGGTCCAACGCCGCCGATAAGACCTAATTTTTTCATGCAATCCCTCCAATTTTGGCTTTTATTCTGCTTCTCCTTGCTTTTTGGATTGTGTTTATTATATACTAAAGACAGATATAAGTAAAACAAATGATTCTTATATAAACATGCGGAAAGGTTATGTAAAGGATGAACCGATATATTGCGCTTCAAAAGATCGTTGAACTTGGCAGTTTTACAAAGGCTGCCGATGCATTGGGCTATACGCAGCCTGCTATGAGTCAAATGGTTTCCTCGTTAGAAAAAGAATTATCCATCCAGTTGTTGTATCGTTCCAGATATGGCATTCACTTAACGTTGGAGGGAGAGCAATTGTTTCCCTCTATTCAAAAAGCTGTTTCACAATATCAGTCTATGCAGGAAATTGCAAAACAAATTCGCGGACTGGATTCCGGTACGATCCGCATCGGAACCCTTTCAAGTATTTCCTGCCATTGGCTGCCGCAGTTGATCAAAGATTTTCAGAAAAAATATCCAAACATAGAATTTATTTTGCATCAAGGGGACAATAACAGCATTCCGGAATGGGTAAGGACTGGCGAAGCGGATTTTGGGTTTGTCAATCTGGATGTGCTTTCCAATGTCAAAGCCAGATTTTTAAAAGAGGGAGAATATCGAGCGGTATTGCCTATGGATCATCCGCTGGCAGATGCATCCCATGTCACGTTAGAAGAATTAGAGAAAGAGCCTTTTTTGGTGATTGAAGAGGGGAGTCAAAGCAAACCGTTGGAAGCATTTCGACAACGTGGCCTGGAACCTGCTGTGAGGATGCGGGTTCATGATGATTATTCTATTTTATCCATGGTGGAATCCGGTTTGGGTGTTAGCATTTTACCGGAGCTGGTTTTGAGAAAAACGAATTACCAAGTTTCCATCGTACCGATTATGCCTGTTCTAACGCGAAAAATTGGGCTGGTTATGCAAGACAAAAATGCGATGCCGATTGCAAGCAAATATTTTATACGGTATCTTTGTGAACGAATCGATGATTTGCCGTAAGTTGGTACGTGAAACGGTTCAACCAAGCGAAGAACGGCGATGGCAAGCTTCAAAAACAATGGCAAACGGAGTACAGTTTGAAACGCAACACGGCAATCTTTTGACATTTTGCTGATTAAAATGGGTTGACCTTATTGGTGGATAAAAAGAATTGTGAAACATTATCCATTTCGGAGTAAACAAAGAAATGTGCAGAATGGGAGTAAAAACACCAGAAAATATGCGAATTTTGTAGAAAAAAACGGTTATAATATGGATGTACAAAATCTGGATTGTATATTTGTTCATAATGTGCATTGAAATTTGAAGCAAAAATGGTCATAATGACAGTATAAAATCTGGTCAATCACAATGAAAGAATTTTTAACTGTTGTTTGGAAGGAAGGAGTAAAACATATGGGATACTTAAATGGTCAGCTGGGATATCGGAATGAGCTATTGGCTACCAGATCGATTGTCAAGAAGGAAAACTGGGTATTGCTGGAGCCGGATGGGCTTGTCAAGAATGCAATCCCGGGATACGTCAATTGTGATACAACCATCCTCGGTTCACCGGCGATGGGCGCATCGTTTGCAGACTATATTGTAACGGTACATGAAGGCGGGAAAAACGATGCGATCGGCGGCGATGGCATTGAGACCTTCCTGTATGTGGTAGATGGCTCGGTATCTGTCAAGAATGCGGATAAAGAGGTTGTACTGGTTAAGGGCGGCTATTTCTATTCCCCGGAAAACCTGCCGTTATCGTTTGCGCACAGTGGCGAAGGAGATGCAAAGCTGTATCTGTATCGCCGCAGATATGACAAACTGGAAGGCTATGCAGCTTACACCGTGACAGGCAACGAAGCTGACCTTGAATGGCAGGAATACGAAGGCATGACCAACTGCTATATCCGGGATTTCCTGCCAAAAGATTTTGGTTTTGATATGAATATGCATATTTTGAAATTTCATATTGGCGCATCCCACGGATATATTGAAACGCATGTCCAGCAGCACGGTATGTATTTCCTGTCTGGCAAGGGCATGTACCGTTTAGACGATGAATGGCTCCCGGTACAAAAGGGCGATTATGTATTTATGGATGCATATTGCCCGCAGGCATGCTACGCAGTGGGCGACGAAGGGATCGAAGAAGAACTGACATATATTTATTCCAAGGATTGCAACCGGGATGTTGCACTGTAATACAAACGAAACGTAGCGGGAAGAGGAGAGAATATCATGAAGGTTTCGCGAGAAGAACTCAAAAGCTTGATGAAGAACAAGATGCACAAGGCCGGGCTGAGTGAAGAGCATGCTGAAATGACAGCAGAAGTGCTCACGTGGTCGCATGAAAGAGGGTATGATTCCCACGGAGCTGTGCGTGTGGAGTATTACAGCGAGCGCATTTTCAAGGGCGGCATTACCCATGATCCAAAATTCACATGGAAGCAGACTGGCCCGTGTTCCGGTATACTGGACGGCGACAACGGCGTAGGTTATGTTGTTGCAATCGAAGGCATGAAAAAGGCCATCGAAATGGCGAAAGAAAACGGTGTTGCAATCGTTGGCATGGCAAATATGTCTCACAGTGGCTCGATCGGCTATTATGCCGAAATGGCAGCGAAGGAAGATTTGGTTGCCATTACGTTCTGCCAGTCCGACCCGATGGCGGTTCCATATGGCGGAACGGAGCCGTATTACGGCACCAACCCGATTTCGTTTGCGGCACCGACGGCAGATGAACGCACGGTTGTATTCGATATGGCGACAACTGTGCAGGCGTGGGGTAAGATTTTGTCCAAACGTTCCAAGCATGAATCCATTCCGGATACCTGGGCTGTAGACGAAAAGGGTATGCCGGTGACTGACCCGAATTTGGTCAATGCATTGGTGCCGATTGCAGGCGCTAAGGGCTATGGACTGATGATGATGGTTGATGTATTCGCCGGTGTGCTGCTGGGTGTGCCGTTTGGCAAGCATGTCAGCTCGATGTATCATGACCTGTCCAAGGGAAGAGAGTTAGGACAGATGCATATCGTCATTGATCCGGACCGATTTATCGGTAAGGAAGAATTTAAAAAGAGAATGTCGCAGGTTTGTGATGAGCTGGGCGAAATGCCGGCGGCAGAAGGTTATGGGAAGGTTTATTATCCGGGTGAGCGTGCTGTCATGAGACGCGACAAGGCGTATGCAACCGGCGGCTTGGAGGTTGTCGATGAGATTTACCAGTATCTCATCAGCGATGATATCCATTATGACAGATACGATCACAAAAACAGATTTGCGGACTAAGAAAAGGGGTCACGGGCAATGCTAAAAACAGTAGTAAAAAAAGGTAGTTATCATGACTCCGTGGTACTGATGCTGTTGACGAACCACATCTCGACAATCGAGGGCGTAAACAAGGTATCGATCATGATGGCAACACCGGCAAACAAGGATATCTTCAAGCAGAGCGGTCTGGATACCGGGGAGCTGATGGCGGCGACGGCAAACGACATGGTTATCGTTGCGGACATCGACGACGAGAGCATGATGGATACGATTCTGGCGGAAACCGACGCGTTTTTCCAGAAGCAGAACGCAGCGGGCGGCGGCAAGAAGGATAAGGAAAGCGTCAAGTCGTGGGACCGCGCGATGCGCGAGCTGCCGGATGCAAACCTGGCTGTTATCTCGATCCCGGGCGCCTATGCCGCGCTGGAGGCAGACCGCGCGCTTGATTTGGGCATGAACGTCTTTATGTTCAGCGACAACGTGACGGTGGAGGATGAAAAGGCGCTCAAGGAAAAGGCACATGCCAAGGGCCTGACCGTCATGGGTCCGGACTGCGGCACCGGCATCATCCAGAGCGTACCGATTGCGTTTACCAATAAGGTCAATCCGGGCTCCATCGGTATCATCGGCGCATCCGGCACCGGCATTCAGGAGCTGACGACCATCATCGACCGGCTGGGCGAAGGCGTGACCAACGCCATCGGCATCGGCGGCCGCGATTTGAATGCGAAGATCGGCGGCATTACAATGATGGATATGATCGACGCGATGGAAGAGGACGACGCAGTCAAGGTACTGATCGTCATTTCCAAGCCGCCGGCACAGGAGGTGCGTCAGAAGATTTCCGACCGCCTGAGCATCTGCAAGAAGCCGGTTGTCACGCTGTTTGTCGGAGAAAAGCCGACGTATCACGAGGAAAACTTCTATCACACCTATACGCTGGATGAGGCGGCGCGGTTGGCAGTCAGCCTGGTGCGCGGCGAGGACATCCCGGAAGCGACGGTGGATGTGGATGAGTCGGAATTCTTCAAGAAGGAAGACAACAAGACCATCAAGGCATATTATTCCGGCGGCACGCTGGCAAACGAGGCTGCGATGCTGATCAAGGACGCAATGGACGTCAAGATCCCGCCGGAGGACATCGAGGGCTATATGCTACAGCTGGACGGCAACGTTGTCGTTGACCTCGGTGACGATGCGTACACGCAGGGCAAACCCCACCCGATGATCGACCCGGCAAAGCGCATTGAGTGTATGCAGGAAGCGGTAGACGACCCGTCCACCGGCGCGATCCTACTGGATATCATGCTGGGCTACGGCTCACACGCGGATATGGCCGGCGCACTGCTCCCGACCATTCAGGAATTGCAGGCTAAGGCAAAAGCGGCAAACCGCAAGGTATTCTTTGTGGCAACCGTATGCGGCACGCGCACGGACTACCAGGGCTATGACGAGGCAGTCAATAAGTTGAAGGAAGCAGGCGTTATCGTCTGCGAAAACAACAAGCTGGCATGCCGCACGGCAATCCGTGCGATTGGACGCGATTTCGACGAGCCGAAGAAGGAAATCCGTGCAAAGGAAGCGAAGGACATCCAGCCAGGCAAGCCGTCGGATGCGCTGCGTCGGATGTTGTCCGAAAAGCCGAAGATCATCAACGTTGGCCTGAAGAGCTTTGCAGAGGTGTGCGAGGAATTTGGCTGCGAGGTCGTACAGTACGATTGGATGCCACCGGCAGGCGGCAACATTGAGCTGATTAAGGCGCTCAATTTCCTGCGCAGCTATGAGGGCATCGACGATATGAATATGGATACCATTGCGAAGGTCGTCGCCAGCCAGCCGGTGCTCAAGGACAACGTCCGTGCGAAGGACGTCATTCCGGAACTGCGCGAGGGCAAGGTCATCCTGCATGCAGGCCCACCGATCGAATACAAGAACATGCCTGACCCGGTACAGGGCTCGTGTGTTGGCGCCGTACTGTTCGAGGAATGGGCAGACAACGAGGAGGATGCGCGCAAGCTGCTGGCATCCGGCGAAGTCAAGTTTATCCCGTGCCATCACGTCAACGCCGTCGGCCCGATGGGCGGCATCACCTCCCCGAACATGGCAGTGTTCGTTGTGGAAGAGGAGACCAACGGCAACCGCGCATACTGCACAATGAACGAAGGTATTGGCAAGGTGCTGCGCTTTGGCGCATATTCCGAAGAGGTTGTCAATCGTCTGCGCTGGATGCGCGATGTGCTCGGCCCGGTACTCGGACGTGCGCTGCGTTCGATGGACAACGGTCTGGCCATCAATCCGCTGATTGCCAAGGCAGTTGCGATGGGCGACGAATTCCATCAGAGAAACATTGCGGCATCGCTCGCATTCCTCAAGGAGGTTGCGCCGATCATCACCGCAATGGACGATTTGTCGGACAAGGATCGCTATGACGTCATCAAGTTCCTGGCGGATACCGACCAGTTCTTCCTGAACATCATGATGGCGACAGGCAAGGCAGTCATGGATGCGGCGCGCACCGATTCCGACGGTACGATTGTCACAGCAATGTGCCGCAACGGCGTCGAGTTCGGCATCCGCATCGCGGGCATGGGCGACCAGTGGTTTACCGGCCCGGTCAACACGCCGCAGGGCCTGTATTTCACGGGCTATGACGCGGAGGACGGCTGCCCGGACATGGGTGACTCGGCAATCACCGAGACATTCGGCGTAGGCGGTATGGCGATGATCGCAGCGCCGGCGGTAACGCGCTTTGTCGGTGCAGGCGGCTATGAGGACGCGCTGCGCACGAGCAACGAGATGATGGAGATCTGCATCGACCGCAACCCGAATTTCACCGTCCCGACGTGGAATTTCCAGGGCATCTGCCTGGGTATCGACGCGCGTCTGGTTGTGGAAAAGGGCATCACGCCAGTCATCAATACCGGCATTGCGCACAAGGTTGCAGGCTTCGGCCAGATCGGCGCAGGCACTGTGCGCCCGCCGATGGAGTGCTTCGAGAAGGCAGTGCGCGCATATGCCGAAAAGCTGGGCTTTCAGGCGTAATTTT
>JAUNIY010000003.1 GCA_030523305.1 Eubacteriales bacterium | reverse complement strand
ATCCGCCAGGCAAACAACTGCGCCATTCTCGGCAGAAGCGTTTTCAACTGCAATTACCTTTCCACCGACCTTTGCCGCAATGCTGTACCATGCGGTTTCGTCAAATGTCTGCATTCTCATGACACTCCTTGTCTCGCAGCAGAAAATATGTATATTTCTGCAATTCATTGTATTTCCAGCAGCTATTATGCCACAGCGGCTGTCGCTTCCTGTCGGCGCTTTGTGCACGTACAAATCGCATATGGTATCGTGATAAAATAATTATATCATAACTGCTTTTGACTTATTATATCACAGCGTCTTGCTTTATTCAATGTTTTTGTTTCAAAATAGCCGTAAAACCATGGGTTTTCGGGCTTTTTTCGTGAAAGTTGATGATGATTTTGGACGTTCCGTCCGCTCTTTTGGTGGTTTTTTCAGTCGAAAAAAAACGATGAAATGATGAAAAAGCCACACCCGTCCCGCCATGCCGCAGCCGAAGCTTTGCAAAACTGCAAAATTGTGCTATACTATGATAAAAATAACCTATGCTGCCAGCACATATGACAGCAATATCATCCAGGAAAGGGTGGGATATTCTCATGACAACTTCTACTATCTATACCATTGAACGTGAATTTGGCTCCGGCGGGCATATCGTTGGCGAACGTCTGGCAAAGATGCTGGACATTCCATTTTACGATTCCCAGATCGTAGATATGGCGGCCAAAAACGCCGGTGTCAGCCGCAAAATTTTTGAAGGCTTTGATGAGAAGCCAACCAACAGTTTCCTGTACTCGCTCGTTATGGGGAGCTATACGTCTGCCGGATCGCTGACACAGCCTTCCGATTTGAATATGAGCGACAAACTGTTTATGGAAGAAGCAAAGATTATCCGCGACGCTGCAGAACAAGGCCCCTGCGTGATTGTTGGCCGCTGCGGCAGCTATGTCCTGCGGCAGCGCAACGATGTGGTACGCGTTTTCTGCACTGCCGATATCGAATTTCGCAAGCACCATGCGGTGCACGACCTCGGCATGCCCGAGCGGCGCATCGAAGACACCGTGCTCAAGCGGGATAAAAAACGTGCAAGCTATTACAATTATTATACCGGCAAGCGCTGGAGCGACGCTTCCAGCTATGATCTGTGCGTGTCCACCAGCACCGCTGGCATCGACGGCGCTGTGGAAACCGTGCTTGCCTTCGGCGAGCTGATGGAACGCCGCCGTGTCAGCCAGGCATAAACCGCAATCCGATCCAAACCAAGTTTCCCGGTGGGGCATATACCCTGCCGGGATTTTCGTTTTCTGCAAGAAAAATAGAATTTTATCCCGGATGCGGTAGCAATTTGTCGTCTCATGCGTTATACTGGTATGGATGAAAAAGCTAGGAGGCATAGTATGAAAAAACGGTATTTACTGCTGATACCGGTTGTGGCATGCATCATCATAAGCGCCGCATCCATCGGATACATCCAGCTGCACCCTGATCGTGCGCCGGATGGCGCTCGTTTCCTGACGCAGCTGTCCGGCAGCAAGCAGGCGGAGCCCGGCAGCGCGGCAGATTCGCAAGAGGAAGAAAGCCTGAATACGGCGCAGCGGCACGCCCGCGAGCTTGCTGCATCTATGACGCTGGAACAAAAAATTTATCAAATCATGTTCGTTTCGCCAGAGGTATTGACCGATTCAGGCGATACGGTTGTGCGCGCAGGTGATGCGACAAAGCAATCCATTGTCCATGCGCCTGTCGGCGGCGTGCTGTATTCCAGCCAGAATGTACAAACCCAGGAGCAGATAACCGAGATGCTGAACAATACGCAGGAATATGCCAAAGCATCAGGGGCAAAGATTCCCATGTTCCTCGGCATCGAAGACAGCAATTCCTCGGTTTCTCAGTTGCTCGGCATGGACGACCTTTCGTTTGACGGCGAGGCATCGCGCGCAAAGGAAGTAGGGAATTCGCGCGCTTCCAGGCTTACCTCCGTTGGCTTCAATGTAGAATTTGCCCCGTCCGCAGATATCTCAGATACGGAGGACCCTGCGGATGTTTCGGAAACTGTGCGCAGTGCGATCAGCGCAATGCAGCAAGGCAGCGTCCTGTCTGCAATCTCCCATTTCCCCGGCGAAGGAAGCGCAGATGCCGATCCGGCAGCAGGTGCAGCCAGCACGGACCGTTCATTACAGGAGTTTGAAGATACGGATTTCACGTCCTTCCAGGCCGGTATCGAAGCGGACGTTTCATTTGTTGTCGTATCCAACATGACCGCCTCTGCATTCGATGATGTTCCGTGCTCGCTTTCGGAAGCCGTTGTGACCAAGCTGCTGCGCAACGAGCTGGGCTATGACGGTATCATTTTAACTGGAAAGCTGACCGATGCCGCGATCACAGGCAGCTATGCCACCAGCGAATCGGTTGTGCAAGCCATCCAGGCTGGCGCGGACATGCTGCTGTGTCCATCCAATGTACAGGATGCCTATCTTGCCATCTCCTCCGCCGTTGCAGATGGTACGATCACCGAAGACCGGATTACGGAAAGCGTGCAGCGCATCCTCACTGCAAAAATCGCATATGGGATCATGACCTGACTCCAAGCCAATGAAGGCGCGTTGTCATCCCCTTCTTCAGCATCCAAAGAGGCCTGCCAACAGAATGTTTGATTCTGCGGCAGGCCTTTTTTTGCTGGCAAAAAAGAAGGCCATATTCCGTTTCCGGAATACGCCCTCTTCTCTTGATACTATATCCGGTTTATGCTTTCCAAAGCGAATGGAGATTGCAGTATGCGTAAACTGCTTCCACAACATCTCCTTCGCACATCGCAAAGCATGCCTTTGGCTGATCGCCAGGCTTCAGATGCTTGCATTGTGTCCCCTGTTTGGTCTGCAACACAACCCATTCAATAAAATGCTCGGGCAGCATCGGGTGTAAAACTTCCCCAACAGCCACATGTACCGTATTCCCATCCACATGGTACACAGGCACATGCTTTTCCTGCGCGGCATCTGTGGTTCCCGCTACCAGCTGTGTCATCTTCTGGCCGCAGCACATAATGGGTACGCCGGCGTCCTTTATCATGGAAATAACATTGCCACAATGTTCGCAATAATAAAATTTCGGTTCCATAAAAATCCCTCCTGATACCATCAGTATGCCTTCTGCACACTATAATTATAACACATGGGGCCAAAAAGCCCTTTTGCGTCAAATGGGATTATTTTGCACAAAGCTCCTCTGCCAGCTGTTCCACAGCTGTTACAACGCCTGCATTGACCGCAGAGCGGATGGTCACCACCTGCTCGGCAAACGTGATGTTTTTGCTCTTGGCGAGCAGGCCTTCCATCGTCTTCTTTGCCGTTGGCGCCCATGTACCATTTTCAATAAAGGCAACGGTGCGGTTCTGATAACCGCGTTCGGTCAGCGCATGAAGGAAGGCCTTCATTGCCGGGAAAATATCTCCATTGTATGTAACGGACGCGAGCACCAGCGTGTCATAGCGGAATGCATCCGCAACACACTGTGCCATGTCTGTGCGTGCCAGATCTTCCAGCACAACGGTCTTACCCTTTTCTTCCAGCTTTGACGCCAGAAGCTCCGCCGCCTGCTTTGTATTGCCGTATATCGAAGCATATGCAACCACAATTCCCTCGCTCTCTGGGCGATAGGAAGACCAGGTATCGTACTTGCCGAGATAGTGCGCCAAATTGTCCTTCAGCACCGGGCCATGCAGCGGGCAAATGATCTGGACATCCAGCGTTGCCACAGTCTTCAGCAGCTTCTGTACCTGCATGCCATACTTGCCCACGATACCGATAAAATAACGGCGCGCTTCATCGTCCCAATCCTCTTCCACGTCCAGCGCACCGAACTTGCCAAAACCATCCGCAGAAAACAGCACCTTATCTGTGCTATCATATGTGACCATAACCTCCGGCCAATGGACCATCGGCGCGAAAACAAATGTCAGCACATGCTTGCCAAGCTCCAGCGTACCCTTATCGGTAACAACAAGACGCTTCACCGATGCATCCAGCTGGAAGAATTGCTCCATCATGGTAAACGTTTTCGCATTGCCTACGACTGTCGTCTCCGGGTAAATTTCCAAAAAGTTTTTGATATTTGCAGAATGATCCGGCTCCATGTGCTGGATAATCAGATAATCCGGTTTCCTATCCCCCAAAGCCCCAGCCAAATTGGCCAGCCATTCTTCCGTAAAATGAATATCGACTGTATCCATAACGGCGATTTTCTCATCCATAATGACATAAGAATTATAAGACATGCCGTTTGGCACCGTATATTGCCCCTCAAAAAGATCCACCTTGTGATCATTTACGCCGATATATTGAATATCCTTTGTAACATCCATCCGTTGCTTCCTCCTAACTTATTTTTTATTATTTTATTGCGATTCCAGCTTCTTGTCAATATCATGCGGACATTCTCCAAGATTTTTCCTATTTTAACAGCTGTTCTGCACACAGTAGCATGCATCCCCCCGAAGCATCGCAACGGGAAACAGCCTGTCAAACAGATAGATACCCGCTGTGCGCATACGGTTTCCTATCCCACTGAGACTGCCCGTCTTTCCGCTTTCCTTTTGTATATTTACTATGAAAATAACGCCTCTTTTTCGTTTCTTTTTACAATATTTTTCTTCATTTTGTACAGAATTTCCAAACGAAACACATATTCTTTGTCTTATTTCCCAATGATATTTTTATTGCCCCATGCTATAGTATAGGTGGTTTTATCTTGATCCAAAGAGGAGTATAACCCATGTTCAAAAAGAAAGGCCCTGCCCCCAGGGGGTTAAACGTGATTATCGTCGGTTGCGGCAAAGTTGGCACTACCATCGTCCAGCAGCTGATAAAAGAAGGGCATACCATTACCATCATTGATAAAGATGCTTCCAGCATTGCCGAGTTGACAAACCTATACGACCTGATGGGTATTGTGGGCAACGGGGCAAGTTACAGCGTCCAGATGGAAGCCGGCATCCAGGATGCCGATTTGCTCATCGCCGTGACAGCATCAGATGAACTGAACCTATTATGCTGTACGATTGCAAAACGCGTCGGCAATTGTGCCGCCATCGCTCGCGTCCGCAATCCAGATTACAGCCAGGAAATCAGTTATCTGCGTGACCGGCTTGGGCTTGCGATGATTATCAACCCGGAATTGGAAGCCGCACGCGAGGCTGCGCGCATCCTGTGCCTTCCCAGCGCCCTGGAGGTCAATTCCTTTGCCCACGGGCAAGCTGAGATGATCAAATTTAAAATTCCAGAGGGCAATATCTTAGAAGGCATGACCATTTCCCACCTGGGGCAGCATGTTACCAATGCCGTCCTAATCTGTGCGGTAGAACGTGGCGGCGAGGTGCATATCCCCTCGGGTTCCTTCCAGCTGGCCAAGGACGATGTGATCTCCTTTGTCTGCCCACGCCGGATGAGCCGTGCATTTTTGGAAGCCATCCGCATCCAGGCCAACCGTGTAAACAACACCATGATTATCGGCGGCGGCAAAAGTGCGTTTTACCTCGCCAGGCAGTTGCTGCACATGGGCATTTCGGTCAAAATCATTGAAATCAATCGCGCACGCTGCAAGGAGCTGAGCACGCTTCTACCAAAGGCAATCATCATCAATGGGGATGGCACGGATGAAGAATTGCTAAAAGAAGAAGGCATTGCCTATGCCGAATCTGTTGTTGCCTTGACAGGGATCGATGAGGAAAACATTGTCTTGACGCTGCATGCACGCCATGTGTCCAAGGCAAAGGTAATCACCAAGATCAACCGGATTACCTTTAAGAGCGTCATCAGCCAGCTCGACCTAGGCAGCGTCATCTATCCACGCTTTATTACCTCCGAGGCAATCATCGCTTATGTCCGTGCGAAGACCAACTCCACCAGCAGCAACATCGAAACACTATACCATATGTTTGATTCGCGTGCGGAAGCCATTGAATTTCGCATCGGGCAAAAGAGCGCGGTCACAGACGTTCCATTGAAAAATCTTCCTCTGCGAAAAAGTTTGCTGGTCTCTTTTATCAATCGGAACGGCAAAATCATTATTCCCCGCGGCGATGACTGTATCAAAGTGGGTGACACGGTCATGATTGTCACAACCCACGAGGGTCTTATGGATATCCGTGACATTTTAAGGTAACAAACCATGAACTATTCGATTATCCGTTATATTTTGGGTCAGGTCCTTCGAACAGAGGGCCTACTCTTGCTGCTCCCCTGTCTGGTAGCTGTTTATTATCAGGAAAGTGTCGGCTGGTATTTTTTGCTGACTGCCGCTATTTGCATCAGCCTCGGCACTTGCATCGCCTGGAGAAAGCCCAAGAGCACCATTTTTTATTTGAAAGAAGGCTGCATCGCAACCTCGCTTAGCTGGATTTTCCTCAGTGTGTTCGGCTGTCTGCCGTTTTGGTTCAGCGGAGAAATCCCTTCGTTTACCAACGCCCTATTTGAGACAATTTCCGGCTTCACCACAACGGGCGCGAGCATTTTAGAGAACGTAGAAGCATTGTCCCGCAGCGCGCTGTTCTGGCGCAGCTTTACCCACTGGATCGGCGGCATGGGCGTTTTGGTTTTTCTGCTTGCGATTATCCCGCTGAGCGGCGGTTCCAACATCAACCTGATGCGCGCAGAAAGCCCAGGCCCGTCGGTCGGCAAGCTGGTTCCCAAAATGCGATCCACCGCCCAAATCTTATATGGTATTTACATCGGCCTGACGCTGATAGAAATCATCCTGCTGTATCTCAATCATATGCCACTGTTTGACGCAGTTACCACCAGTATGGGTACTGCTGGCACCGGCGGCTTTGGTATCAAGGCGGACAGCATGGCCAGCTATTCCGTTACGCTGCAATGGATCGTCACGATTTTCATGATCCTATTCGGCGTCAACTTCAACGCGTATTATTTCCTGCTGTTTCGACAATTCCGTAAGGCGTTCAGTATGGAGGAAGTCCGCGGCTATTTCCTCATTATCCTTGCGTCGGTCATCATGATTGCCATCAACATCCGTGGCATGACCAAAGGGATTTGGGATGCGCTCACACAGTCCGCTTTCCAAGTTGCTTCTATTATTACGACGACTGGTTATGCCACTACAGATTTTGACCAATGGCCACAGGCAAGCAAAACCATCCTAGTCATGCTGATGTTTATCGGCGCATGTGCCGGAAGCACCGGCGGCGGCATCAAGGTTTCTCGGTTTATCATTTCGATCCGCACCGTGATTGCAGAGCTGCGCTCCTATATTCACCCCAAGGTCATCAGCTCGATCAAGATGGAGGACAAGCCGGTCGAACAGGATGTCATCCGCGCAACCAACGTATATTTCGTTACGTTCCTGCTGTTGTTTTCCGCTTCGGTATTCGCCGTTTCCCTGGAAGGGCATGACTTGATTACCAATTTCACTGCGGTTGCAGCAACAATCAACAACATCGGTCCTGGCCTTGCCAAGGTCGGTCCCGTGATGAATTTCAATTTCTTCAATCCGTTTTCCAAATATATCCTGATGTTTGATATGCTTGCCGGTCGGTTGGAGCTGTTCCCGCTGCTCATTTTGCTGCACCCAACGATCTGGAGGGATGTTGTAACTTACTGTCGCAGAATGCGTAAGCTTTCCAAAAATAAGCAGTAACCCTGTGTTAGGCCGTGGCTGCATGCAGCAGCACGCGCCCCACAGGGGAAGCCTGGAAAAAAGTTCCCCTTTTGCTAATAAAAACGCTCTGTTTGTGCAGAGCGTTTTTGATCGTTATAAAAAAATAGGTTGACGCTGTTTGCCTTGTACTGCCGCCTCGGCTGTCTCCGGTATGTTCTCCATAACGGCCACCAGCGAACGCGGTTTGGTATGCGGGGCATCCTGCCGCATGGAAACAAAATAATAATGCTTGCGATTGAGCAGTGCGGCAATGTTCGGCGCAGAGCCTGCCAGCGCGTCGTTGCTGGAAACCGCCAGTACCACCGGACGCTCGACACGCAGCTGTGATTTTACCGCGAGCGAAACCGGGTTATCGCTCAGCCCATGTGCCAGCCGCGCCAGCGTACTCCCTGTGCACGGCGCAACAATCAAGACGTCCATCATTTTCTGCGGACCAATCGGTTCTACCTCCTGCAAGGTATGCAGCGGTTTCCGGCCGCAGATATGTTCGATATGATCCAACGTATCTTTTGCCGTACCGAATCGCGTATCCTGCGTGAAAATCGACTCGGATACGATCGGTATCAGCTTCCATCCATCGCGCGCCATGCGTTCCATGACCGTCAGCACACGCTCTATCGTGCAAAAGGACCCACACACGGCGAATCCTGCCGTCAATTTCATAGCATACCCTCCTCTTCCAGCATATGACAAACGGTTTGATAAATCGCTTTTGCCGCGCTGCGGGGCGCCGTTTTTCCCGGTAAGCTCAGCGCATGGATCACCCGGCAAAGATCGCCGGCATCCTCCGCTACGCCGCCTTTTCCCGACGCAAGGTCAATCACCAGCGTATCTTCTGCGCAGTCGGCAAGGACGCTGCGCGTCAGCACAGCAAACGGTATGGTATTGACAATCAACGGAAACCGGTGCAGCTCTCCCAGCAGTTTGCGCGTATCCAGCCATGGATATCCTGCGCTTTGAATACGGGCAAAATCCTCGTATTTCCGTGCGGAAATTGTCACCTTTGCCCCTAATCCGCGCAGCCGTGGCGCCAACGCCGTGCCGATCCGCCCCGCGCCGAGGATCAGCACCGGCAGATCGTGGATCGTAACCGGCAGCTCCTCCATGGCGATCTGTATCGCGCCCTCTGCCGTCGGGATCGCATTGAGCAGCGCAAGCTCTTCCCGCTGCAAATAATCGGATACGCGGATTCCCCGGCGCGCTGCCATTTCATGCACCATCTTAGGCACAGCGCCGCCATAAATCGTCTTCTGCGCAGGAATGGCATCCAACAGGTCTGTGAGCTTATATGGCGCATTGGCAAGCGGCGCATTGAGCCTGCCGCAATTTCCCATAACCGGCATGGGGAACAGAACCACATCCGCCTCTTCAAACAGCTTCCGATAATCGCTGCACGCGGGAAGCGTTGACATGTGTCGTTCCAATCCAACTGTCTGTACCTTTGCACCATCTGCCGCAAGCATCTCGCCCAAGCAGACCTGCCGCACATCGCCGCCTGCCAGCGCAAAGGTCAACGTGTGTTTCATCGCCCTTCCCCCTTCACTGCACCATTCTATGCAGGCGGAAGGAATTTGACACAACAAAACAGCCTGTCCGCTTGTGACAGGCCGATCCGTTATGACATAGGAAAAAGCCCCCTTGAGTCTAGCCACTCTTGGGGGCTTCGCTGTGGAACCAGCCAGAAATTATCGTTCCGATTTCTGTTACAGCATTAGTATACTTCGTTTTGCTGCATTTGTCAACACTGTTACAACAGGCTCATCTGCCCTTTGTCCTCATCCTTCAGCAATGCGCCGATGGACGGGATGGAATGCGATACATACCGCTTCGGCTGCGCAAACGACAGCTCCATCGTATAACATGCATGCGTCACCGTATGCGCGCCGCGCAGTACCATGACCTGTACGCCGACTGTGGTACGCGTAGATTTGACTGGGATAATAGAGGTATTCACCGTCAACGCGCGCCCATTGGTCGCAAACACGGTGATATCATGGTCATGCACGATATGGAAAAACGCCTTTGCCGGAGAACGTCCGGAATATGCGCCGGTCAGGCGGCGGCGGTTGGTTTTGGTGGCAAAGCCTGACAGCTCAAAGCGCGCTGCCTTGCCGTTTTCAAACAATACCACCAGACTTCCGGTGTAATCGCCTGGGAGCAGCATAAATACGACGTGCTCTTCTTCATCCATCGATAGCTTTGCGGGCAGATAATCGCCCAGCGCGCTCGCCTTGGTGTCATCGAAGTCATACAGATGCGCTTTGTATGCCTGCTGCTTGTCCGTTAGGAATATGATTTCCTGTTTGTTGCTGGAATCCAGCGTTTGCAGCAGGCTGTCGCCTTCCTTAAACTTCTGGTCGGAGCCGCCGCGCAGCGATTGCGGGGTGATCTTCTTAAAGTAACCGTCCCGCGATACAAACAGATGCACAGGATAATCCTCAATGTGGTCGGTTTCCTCAAAATGCTCCAGCTGGTCGGCCTCCAGGATGTCGGATTTCCGCGGGGACGGATATTTTTTGATGATGTTTTCCAGCTCGCGGATCAACAGCCGACGCACCTTGGCGTCGCTCTTGAGAATCCCCTCCAGCCGGGCAATTTCTTTTTCCAAGCCGTCGGTTTCCTCAATGCGCTTGAGGATGTATTCTTTGTTGATATGGCGCAGCTTGATTTCCGCAATATACTCCGCCTGCGACTGGTCAATGCCAAAGCCCTGCATCAGGTTCGGCACCACGTCCGCATCCTTTTCGGTGTGGCGGATGATATGGATCGCCTTGTCAATGTCCAGCAGAATGGTTTTCAGGCCGAGCAGCAGATGCAGCTTTTCCTTTTTCTTGGCCAGATCATACCGGATCGTGCGGCGCTTGCATTCCATGCGCCAAGTCGTCCATTCCTGCAAAATGCCGCGCACACCGAGTACCCTCGGCATACCCTGGATCAATACATTGAAGTTGCAGGAACAGCTGTCCATCAACGGCGTCATCTGCATCAGACGATCCATCAGCTTATCCGGGTCTGTGCCGCGCTTCAAATCGATGGCGATTTTCAGACCGGACAGGTCGCTCTCGTCGCGGATATCGGAAATTTCACGCACTTTGCCACTTTTAACCAGATCCGCAATTTTATCAATGATCGCTTCGATGGTGGTGGTGTACGGTATTTGGAAAATCTCGATGAGGTTTTCCTTTTTCACGTACTTCCATTTGGAGCGGATTTTAAACGAACCGCGCCCGGTGTCGTATATCTTTTGCATCTGGGCGCGATCCAGGATAATTTCACCGCCGGTCGGAAAATCCGGCGCCGGTAAGGTCGCCATGATGTCGCAATCCGGGTTCTCCATATATGCGATCGTCGTCCGGCATACCTCTTCCAAATTGAACCCGCAGAAATTGCTCGCCATACCGACGGCAATACCGGTATTGGCGGATACCAGGATATTGGGGAATGTCGTCGGCAACAGCGTCGGCTCCTTCAATTCGCCGTCATAGTTGTCCACAAAGTCCACGGCATCGGTATCAATCTCACGGAACAGCTCCGCACAGATTTTATCCAGCTTGGCCTCAGTATACCGTGACGCAGCATATGCCATATCACGCGAATACACCTTACCGAAATTGCCCTTGGAATCGACAAACGGCGTCAACAAGGCTTCGTTGCCTCTGGTCAGACGCACCATAGTTTCATAAATCGCGCTGTCACCGTGCGGGTTCAGTTTCATCGTCTGGCCGACGATATTCGCGGATTTGGTGCGGCTTTGGCCCATCAGGCCCATTTTATACATGGTATACAGCAGCTTGCGGTGCGAAGGCTTAAACCCATCCAGCTCTGGAATTGCGCGCGATACAATGACGCTCATTGCATACGGCATATAATTTTCCCGCAGCGTTTCGGTAATGCGCTGGGAAGACGGCTCCAGCGGATGATATTCCTTCTCCGGCTCCTGCTTCTTCTTTTTCTTTGCCATACAGGAAATCTACCTTTCCTTTTTCTATCAAATATCAAACATGTCGCGTCAGCCACGCTGACGGCGTGCGGCCCGCCGCTTACGAAATATCTGCCAGCTCCAAATACTGCCAACCGTTTTCCGCAATATATTCCTTGCGGCCGGACAGGTTTTCACCCAGCAGCAGGTCAAACATTTCGCTGGTAGCGGCGACGTCCTCCGGCATGACGCGGATGAGGCGGCGGGTCTCCGGATTCATCGTGGTTTGCCACATCATGTCCGCTTCGTTCTCACCGAGGCCCTTGGATCGCTGGATGGTGTATTTCTTGCCCTCCAGCTGCTTGAGCAGCACAGCCTTTTCACTTTCATCAAACGCAAAATAGGATTTGCCCTTGCATTCAATTTCATACAGCGGGGATTCCGCAATATAGACAAAGCCTTCGTCGATCAGCGTTGGCGTCAGACGGTACAGCATCGTGAGAATCAGTGTGCGAATCTGGAAGCCGTCAACGTCGGCATCGGTACAGATAATGACCTTGTTCCAACGCAGATTTTCCAGCGAGAACGTGGACAGCTCTTTGTTGGACTTGGATTGTACTTCGACACCGCAGCCCAAAACCTTCAGCAAATCGGTAATGACATCGCTCTTGAAAATTTTATCGTAGTCCGCTTTTAAGCAGTTGAGAATTTTGCCGCGGATCGGCATGATCGCCTGAAATTCCGAATCGCGCCCCTGCTTACACGAACCGAGCGCAGAATCGCCCTCCACAATATACAGCTCGCGGCGATTCACATCCTTCGTCCGACAGTCCACAAACTTCTGGACGCGGTTGGCTACATCCAGATTGCCCGACAGCTTTTTCTTGATGTTCAGGCGCGCCTTTTCCGCCTGTTCACGCGAACGCTTGTTGATGAGGATCTGTTCGGCGATTTTATCCGCTTCCGTCTTGTTCTCAATGAAATAGATTTCCAGCCCGGAACGCAGAAATTCAGTCATGGCCTCCTGGATGAATTTGTTGGTAATCGCCTTTTTGGTCTGGTTTTCATACGACGTATACGTAGAAAAACAGTTTGTCACCAAAATCAGGCTGTCCGAAACATCCTGGAATGAAATGCGGCTTTCATTTTTATTGTATTTGTTGTTCTGCTTCAAATACGCGTCGATCGCAGAGATAAAGGCGGAACGCACCGCTTTATCCGGCGAACCGCCGTATTCCAGCCAAGAGGAGTTGTGGTAATACTCCAATCGGGACAAGCTGGAAGAAAAGCAAAACGCACAGTTCAGTTTCACCTTATACTCCGGCTTATCCGCGCGATCCCGGCCGCTGCGCTCGCTGCTCAGAGACTGCACCGAAGTCAGATTTTTCCCCTCCGCCAGCTCGGCTACATAATCCGTAATACCGTTTTCATAGCAAAATTCGGTTTCCACCATGCCGTCCGGCGTCTCGTTGCGGAAAATAAACTTCAAATGCGGATTGACAACCGCCTGCCGCTTGAGCGTATCGAGATAATACAGCTCCGGCACAGCGATATCGGTGAACACCTCCAGATCCGGCTTCCAGCGGATCGTCGTGCCCGTGTCCTTGCCCGTATATTTTTTCTTTTGAAAACCGGATTTTGTCCCGGTCTTGTTTTCGCCCTTTTCAAAGTGCAGGGTATATTGCGTCCCGTCGCGGCGTACGGTGACGTCCATATATTCCGAAGAATACTGCGTGGCACAGGTGCCCAGGCCGTTGAGTCCCAGCGAGAACTCATAGTTTTCCCCGTCCATGGTTTTATATTTGCCGCCGGCGTACAGCTCACAGAAGACCAGCTCCCAGTTATACCGCTTTTCATTCGCATTGTAATCGATCGGGATGCCGCGGCCATGGTCTTCTACCTCAATCGAATGGTCTGCGTACCGGGTAACGACGATTTCATTGCCACAGCCTTCACGCGCCTCATCAATTGAGTTGGACAGGATCTCAAATACTGCGTGCTGACAGCCGTCCAGGCCGTCCGAGCCGAAAATAACGCCCGGCCGCTTGCGGACGCGATCCGCACCCTTGAGCGCGGATATGCTCTCATTGCCGTATTGATTCGTTTTTTTCATTTATAATTACTCCAAATCATACTTTTCAACGGATTCTTTGCCCGAATACTCGGTATTATAGCGCAAAACTTCCGCCGCGTCAAATCAGAACCGCGGAAAAAGTCTGTGAAGAGATATCGCAGCAGTATTTTTTACCAACTGTTCAAAAAAATATCCCGTCTTCCGCCAGGATAAAAAGGAGCTTTGACATACGGGCTTTTCTGTGGTATGCCGATAATATAAAGGATGAAGTACCATTGCATGGTGCACAGCGAAGCCTCCAAGTGTGGTCCAGACGCAAGGGGGCTTTCCGTATACGAACAAAAGACAGCCCTTTCCATGAAAAATGAGAAAAGGCTGTCTTGCTTTTTATTTTCCTTCCCGTTTGCGCTTGGCGGCTTTTTGCTGCTGCTTATATTTTTGCAGCTCGTATTTTTCACGGAACAGCTGCATCTTCTTCTGCCAGAAGTAATTGGCAATGATATATACCACCAGCATGACAAGCGCCAGAACCAGCATGACGTTTTCATACACGCCGCCCCAGGAGGCATAGCTGGGAAGAAACCGATTGAACACCGTCGGCGTCAGCAGCTCCACAATCCACACAACAATGGTGATGCCCAAAATAAACCGCTGCATCCGATAGATGGCCGGATACACCTGCTTGCATTCATCCGTAATCCGTCGCTCATCGCTGACCCATATGCCGTCTGCTTCCCGTTTCTTTCTCTCTTTCTTGCTCATCGCTTCCCGCTCTCTTCCTGTAAAAACTTCAAATGGATATGGTTAGTATACCATATCTGCCCAAAAAAGAACACCCGCCGCGAGGTGTTCTTTACGTTCTGTTCACAAAAGATTATTCCAGAACCAGCTCTTCCGGTTCCTCGTCATCATCCGCATCACCTTCGCATCCAAACGCCGTATCGGTGTTGTTGCTGCAAATGCTGACATTGACGCCCTGTTTCATCGGTGCGATGAAAAATCCAATGATGACGCCCAGACACAGCCATGCCATTGCGCGGAAAAATGTTTCTGCTTTGCCCATTGTCTCGCCTCCTGTCTTATTGTACTTATTCTACCATATTTCCATCCCCAATGCAAAAGAATACGGCTCCCCACTTGCATAGGAAACCGTATTCCCGCATCCGCGGCACATAATTCAGGCTTACAGAGTCCGGATCGGGTTGATTATTCATATATTCTCTCCAATGCCGTCCGGATGCCGGCATACAGAAGATCTGTACGCCGTGGATTTCTGCTCCAATTCCAGTATGTCCTGCGCCAGAAAAAATATGTATGCAGACAACAAAAAACACTGGAACAGTTTCCCATTCCAGTGTTGTTTGAGCAAGCAATCAATACTTTCTTCTCTTTGCGCGAGCCGCCTCGGACTTCTTACGGCGCTTCACGCTCGGGCTCTCATAATGCTCACGCTTGCGAAGCTCGGAAAGCACACCCGCCTTTGCGCACGATCTCTTGAATCTTCTCAGAGCACTGTCCAGAGACTCGTTTTCCTTTACGCGGATTTCCGACATTGTTTTCCCTCCCTCCGCGCGTTGCCAATAAACGCTTTTGCACCGGCCAAAATGCCGTGAATATATTATATCGCCTTACCTGGGGACTGTCAAGCAATAGTTTTGTATTTACTGCAAAAACCTTGTCCAGTCCTCATTTGACAACGAGATTGATAATTTTATTGGGTACAACGATGGATTTTACAATCTGTTTGCCCGCAATCGCATTGGAAACCTTGGCATCCGCCATAGCGATGTCCAACGCTTGCTCCTTCGGGCAGTCCATCGGCAGGGTGACTTTACCCTTTACCTTGCCGTTGACCTGTACCGCAATCTCAATGGAATCCTCCACCGTCTTGCTCTCGTCGAATGACGGCCATGCATGCAGGCTCAGCAGGTCCTCCTCGCCCAGCATCTGCCACAGCTCTTCGGTGACATGCGGTGCGAACGGGTTGAGCAGCGTCAGCAGCGTCTTGTATTCGGCACGGTTGACGCCCTTTTCTGCCAGCTGGTTGAGCAGCGTCATCATCTGCGCAATCGCTGTGTTCATCTTCAGGCCCTCGATGTCCTCGGTAACCTTCTGGATCGTGCGGTGCATCGCGACCTCATTTTCGCGGCTGTATGCTTCGCCCGGCTGTACCTTGTCAAACAGCTGCCATACGCGCTCGACGAACCGGCGGCAGCCTTTGATCGCCTTCTGGGACCATGCAGCGGATTTTTCAAAGTCGCCGATGAACATCTCGTACAGACGCATGGTATCCGCGCCATATGCCTCAATGGTTTCGTCCGGGTTGACGACATTGCCCAGCGACTTGGACATCTTGACAACCGGATGATCCGCCATCTCGCCGTATTTTTCTACCAGATGCTTCTTTGCGCCGGCCTCGTCACCAAACTCCTCCAGCAGCTTTTTCTTTTCTTCCTCCGGTAGGTTGACAAAGCTGTGCGGGTTCAAGCCAAGGATCATGCCGTGGCTCGTACGCTTCTGATACGGCTCCTTATACGGCACAACGCCGATATCATACAGGAACTTGTGCCAGAAACGGGAGTACAGCAGATGCAGCGTGGTATGCTCCATGCCGCCGTTGTACCAATCGACCGGGCCCCAATATTCCAGCGCTTCCTTGGACGCCAACGCTTCGTCGTTGTGCGGGTCCATATAGCGCAGGAAGTACCAGGAGGAACCGGCCCACTGCGGCATGGTATCGGTCTCTCGCTTCGCCGGGCCGCCGCAGCACGGACACGTGGTGTTGACCCAATCGGTCATTGCTGCCAGCGGGGATTCACCATCATCGGTCGGTTCATAGGAATCTACATTCGGCAGCTCCAGCGGCAGCTCGGATTCCGGGATGGCCACCCAGCCGCACGTATCGCAGTATACCAACGGGATCGGCTCGCCCCAGTATCTCTGACGGGAGAATACCCAGTCGCGCAGCTTATAATTGACCTTGGCATGGCCAACGCCCTTTTCGGTCAAAAATTCGGTGATCGCCTTTTTGGCCTCTTCGACGCTCATGCCGTCCAGGAAGCCGGAATTGACCATGATGCCGGTCGCGCAGTCGGTAAACGCAGCCTCCTGCACGTTGCCGCCCTTGACGACCTCAATGATCGGCAGGTCAAATTTCTTTGCAAATGCCCAGTCGCGGTCGTCATGCGCCGGTACGGCCATGATCGCGCCGGTGCCATAGCTCATCAGGACATAGTCCGATACAAAGATCGGGATTTCTCTGCCGTTGACCGGGTTGACAGCGCGCACGCCGTCCAGCTTGACGCCGGTTTTGTCCTTGACCAGCTCGGTACGCTCGAAATCCGACTTGCGCGCAGCCTCTTCCCGGTATGCGCGCACGGCGTCAATGTTCGTCAGCTTGTCCGCCCACTTCTCTACCATCGGATGCTCCGGCGAAATAACCATATAGGTCGCGCCAAACAGGGTATCCGGACGGGTAGTATATACGGTCAGGACATCGCCCTCTGTGGTGGTGAAATCCACCTCAGCGCCGGTAGAGCGTCCGATCCAGTTGCGTTGCTGGGTTTTGACGCGGTCAATATAATCGACATCGTCCAGGTCGTCGATCAGACGCTGCGCATATTCGGTGATCTTGAGCATCCACTGGCTCTTATCCTTGCGGATGACCTCGCTGCCGCACCGCTCGCATACGCCGTTGACAACCTCTTCGTTTGCCAGCACGCACTTACAGCTCGTGCACCAGTTGACCGCCATCTCCTTCTTATATGCCAGGCCCTTCTTGAACAGCTGGAGGAAAATCCACTGTGTCCATTTATAGTAGCTTGGGTCGGTGGTGTTGACCTCGCGGCTCCAGTCAAAGGACAGGCCCAGCGCCTTCAGCTGGCTCTTGAAGCGCGCGACGTTTTGCTGGGTGACGTCCGCCGGATGCACGTGGTTCTTGATCGCAAAATTTTCCGTCGGCAGGCCGAATGCATCCCAGCCCATTGGATACAGGACATTATAGCCCTGCATACGGCGTTTTCTGGCGACAATATCCAGCGCAGTATACGAACGCGGATGTCCAACATGCAGGCCCGCGCCGGACGGATACGGAAATTCAACCAGCGCATAATACTTCGGCTTGGTATAATCCGTTGTTGCGGCAAACGCCTGCTTTTCTTCCCAGGTCTTTTGCCACTTTGCTTCAATGGATTGAAAGTTATATTTTTCCAATGTCAATGGCTCCCATCTATTTGAAATATATGCGAATTCAGCATGATTTTACACAATCAAGCGGCAATCCCCTGGCCGAGGCCATGGGGTATTGTCCTATTACAGCTCGTCCACTGGAATGGCCGTCGCGTCCTTCCACAGCTTTTCCAGACCGTAAAATTCGCGCGCAGAATCCAGAAAGACATGTACCAGAGCAAAGCCGTAATCCAGCAGGATCCAGCTTGCAGAATCGTGCCCTTCGATATGGTGCGGCATGATCGCATAATCCTGTTTCAGGCGGAATTCCACTTCATCCGCCAGTGTCTTGACCTGCGTGCTGCTGTTTGCGGCGCAGATCACAAAATATTCTGCAATCGAAGTCAAGTCAGCGACCCGGAGCACCTGGATATCCTCGCCCCGTTTGCTGTCCAAAGCCTGTACCATGGCCTTGATATATACCTTTGTATCGTTATCGTTTGGCATACAAACGTCTCCTCCTTTTCGCCCGTCCAGCAGACAGCTCAGCTGTCGTCTTCATCGGAATCGGCCGGTTCCCCGCTTCCGCTGCCCTCGTCCTGGTGCTGATAGGACGCGTACCGAACGGCTTTTTCATTTTCCCAGCTGCTGCTGTAAATGCCATAGGTGTCCGGCGTCACAATACTGAAATTCTTCGACGTCAGCCGGAAGATATACGGGTTATATTTTTCGTTGATCTGATCGATAATCATATCCTCGTCCAGGATATAAAACCAAATGTTTACGCCAAAATTCACCATTGCGGCATCGCCATACAGCGTTTCCATTGTGACGTCCTCATTCATATCCAGCTGCATGCCCTGCATACCGATCCAGATAATCTGTGAGTTTGTCAGATCTGTCTCGACATTTTCCGAGACGGTGGATGCAATGGTGGGTATTTTGAGTACATTGGATGGCGACAACACCGCTTCGCCGATGACCACAAGAAAATCCTGCAGCTTGGTCACGCGTCCGATATCGCCGTCCGCATAGCCTTCGCCGTCGTCATTGTGCCGCCAGCGCAGGTATTCCACAACCTGCTCGCCGTCCAAATGCTGCCAGCCCTTTTCAAATTCAATCGAAAGATCCTGCGCCGGGTCGTGATAGGACATGTCGAACGGGATATCATAATCCACGCCGCCGATGACATCGACAATATCTGCAATGCCGTCAAAATTGGCAATCAAATATTTGTCCGGGCGGAAGCCGACAACTGTACTGACTTCGTCCAGCATTTCATCGATCCCATGGGCATATGCCGCGTTGATCTTGCGGGCTGCTCCGGTGCGGTCACAGTCCACCAGCGTATCGCGCGGGATATTGATGACGTTCACCTTGTGGTTCTCTGTGTCGAACACAGCGACCATCATCGTATCCGTACGCACGCCCTCGTCGTCGGTCGCACCGATGAACAGCGTAAACACACCATCGCGTCGGCCAATGCCGTCCACGACAACCGCCGACCCCTGGTCTGCATTCGCCATATCATTGCCTCCACCCGCCAAGGAACCATACGCATTCAGCCAATAGCAAAATGCAAAATAGCCCACTGCGCAGGCAGCCGCGATCACCACCACAATCTTCAGCACGCGGTAAAGCAGTGCGTTATTTCTGTTCTCCATGCATCTCTCGTCCCATCACACCAGTAAAAAATCTACATATGGTCCATCAGCCAATTCCTGGCCAACACTGTGTCGATATGGATCAGCTTACCGCGGTGTACCAGCTCACGCAGGGATGCGTTGAGCCCGTATAGCAACGCCTTGTCCAAATTGCGGGCCGCCAGCTTGCGTGCGGTCTTTACGCCGTCAAAACTGCGGTTTTCCTCTATGTAATCCGCCATATAGACAATCTTGTCCAGCAACGTCATGTCTGCGCAGCCGGTGGTATGGTATGCGATGGCATGGGCCACATCCGGCGGCGCGCCATAAACATCGGCCGCAATGGCCGCTGCTGTTTTGCCGTGCAGCATCTTCCATTCTATTTTTTCGACATCATTGGGTATTATACCGTATTTTTCACACAAGTTCAACTGCTCTTCCTGAGAAAAGTTCTTGGTAATGTCATGCAGAAGCATGGCAAACGCACATTTTTCCGCATCCGCGCCGTATTTCTGCGCAAGCTCACGCGCCGCCTTTTCACAGCCAAGCGTATGCTTCAGCCGGAACCCCGACAAGCGGGAAAGGATATCTCTTCTCATCTCGTCATCGTAAAGCATCGTTACCCTCCGTTCCTTTCTCTCTTTGCTGCGGTTACGCCTGTCCAGGCAGGCGTCCAAAATACAGCCCCTGCTGTTCAATATATGCAAAAATATCAGGTGGCACCATGTCCCGGCACAGGCTCCGGTTCTCGCGCAGCGCGGTCGAGGAAACCGGCAGCGCTGGACAATCGATCTGCTCGACCTGCGCCTGCCATGTCTCGTGCAGCCATGCCGCCTTGCGTGCAATCGCCGCCTTGTCCTGATCGTCGCGCGCAATCACGGCGAGCGACGCCAGCGCGCAGATGGTTTCCGGTTCGCGCCATTTGTCCAAGGACAGCAGCATGTCCGTACCCATGATAAAATACAGCCGGCTGCCCGGGTTTTCCGCCGTCAGCCGCCGCAGCGTATCCGCCGTAAAGCTCCTGCCTCCGCGTTTCAGCTCCATGTCGGAGGCTTCCGCCCCTGGGATCAACGCCGCCATTCTGCGGGTCATTTCCAGCCGCTGCGCCCCATTGGCGGAGCCTTGGGGCATGGTTTTGTGCGGCGGGATGTTGTCCGGGATCAGCAGCAGCCTGTCAAACTGTAATGCCTGCGCCGCCTGGCGCGCGGCATGCACATGCCCATTGTGCGGCGGATTGAATGTCCCGCCCATAATCCCGATGCGGTTCATGCGTTGGGATCGATATGCCGGTTTTCCGGGTCGCGGGCAACGCGGAACAGGACGATTTTTGTACCGATGCACTGCACCGGCTCCGCGTCCAATGCCTCACACAGGATTCCCTGCGCTTCCCGCGTCGTCAGCATGGAGGTTTCCAGCAGCTTGATTTTTATCAATTCGTGCTTTTCGAGGACTTCCTCCGTCTGTGCAATCACAGCGTCTGTGATGCCCTCCTTGCCAATCAGTACGGTATCCTGTAACGGGTTTGCCATCGCACGCAACCGCGCGCGCTGCTTGCTTGTCAGCATAGCTCTTACTCTCCTTCTTCCAGTTTCGTGCGCAGCGCGCTGCCCAGTGCAGTAAAAGCACGCGCGCGGTGTGAAATCGAATTTTTGACCTCCTGCTCCAGTTCGCCGAAGGTGCAGCCAAATTCCGGTACACAGAAAATTGGGTCGTAGCCAAAGCCGCCAGCGCCGTGCTCCTCATGCAGAATGGTACCGCGGCACTGCCCGCGTACGGCCAGCTCCCGCCCATCCGGGAACACACATGCTGCGACGCATACAAATTCCGCGCCACGCTGGTCTTCCGGAACATGGAGCATTTTTTCCAGCAGCAGCAGGTTGCGGTCATGTGCCGTCGCCTCCGGTCCTGCCCAGCGCGCGGAATGAATCCCTGGGAAACCGTTCAACGCGTCGATGACCAAACCAGAATCATCCGCAACGGCCGGCAGCCCGGTTGCCTGGCACACCGTACGCGCTTTGATTTTGGCATTTTCTTCAAATGACGAACCGTCTTCTTCGATTTCCGGAAAATCCTCCGGAATCGGTTCGACCTCAATGCCGAGCGGCTCCAGGATATCCTTTACTTCCTGTATCTTTCCCTTATTATGCGATGCAAATACAAGCTTCATCCGACCGCCCCCGTAATCTTTCTCTGTTCGCGGCACAGCTTTGCCGTACCGCGGCGCGCCAGGGACATCAGCTTGTTCAGCTCTTCCTTGGTAAACGGCCTGCCTTCGCCGGTTCCCTGGATTTCTACAAATTCGCCCTTTTCGGTCATGACAAAATTCGCGTCGACAATGGCGTGGGAATCCTCCTCATACGCCAGGTCGAGGATCGGCTCGCCGTTCCAAATGCCGGCGGAAACCGCAGCAACCTGCCCGGTGAGCGGGATCTGCTTCAGCACGCCGTCATCCACAAGCTTTTTGCACGCCAGCCACAGCGCGACATATCCGCCGGTAATCGACGCACAGCGGGTGCCGCCGTCCGCCTGCAACACATCGCAATCCACGATAATCTGGCGTTCGCCCAACGCTTCCATATCCGTGACGGCGCGCAGCGCACGCCCAATCAGTCGCTGGATTTCTGCGCTTCTGCCATTCAGCTTCAGCTTGGAAATGTCGCGCCGGTTGCGGGTATTGGTGGCGCGCGGCAGCATGCTGTATTCCGCCGTCACCCAGCCGCGCCCGGAGCCTTTGACATGCGGCGGCACATCCTCCTCCACGGTTGCATTGCACAGCACCTTGGTATTGCCCACGGAAATCAGCACGGAGCCTTCCGCATGGATGGTAAAATCCTTTACCAGCTTCATTTTGCGCATTTCATCGTTGCGCCGCAGATCCGGTCTTGCCATGTTATGCATCTCCTTCCATCGGCAGCAATGCCTGTACAAATGCGTCCCGCTCAAACGGCATCAGGTCGTCGATGCCCTCGCCGACGCCGACATACTTGACCGGCACGCCCAACCCGGCGGAAATCGCAACGACAATGCCGCCCTTCGCCGTGCCGTCCAGCTTGGTCAGCACAATGCCGCTTAGCTTCGCCGCCTTATTAAACTGCTCCGCCTGCGAAACCGCATTCTGTCCTGTTGTGGCGTCGAGCACAAGCAGCGTTTCCCGGCTGGAATCCGGCAGCTCGCGCCCGATGACACGGTCAATCTTGTTCAACTCATTCATCAGGTTGGTCTTATTGTGCAGGCGTCCCGCAGTATCCACAATGATAATATCACAGCCGCGTGCCTTGGCCGCCGCAATCGAATCGAAGACCACAGCTGCCGGGTCTGCGCCCTCCTCGTGGCGGACGATATCCGCACCCGAACGTTCCGCCCAGATCGCCAGCTGATCTGCTGCCGCCGCGCGGAACGTATCCGCCGCCGCCAGCATCACGCGTTTGCCCTGCGCCGTATACGACGCGGCCAGTTTGCCGATGGTGGTCGTCTTACCGACGCCGTTGACGCCGATCACCAGGATCACCGCCGGCTGTCTGGAAATATCCAGCCCGGCATCCTCCTGCATCATACCGCTGAGGATATCGCACAGCGCATCGCGCAGCTCTTCTTTTGTGTTGATGCGCTGATGCTTCGCCCGGTCGCGCAGCTCCTCGACTGCGCCCGACGCCGTCGCCGCGCCCAGGTCAGCCAAAATCATGGCCTCTTCCAGCTCCTCCAGCAGGTCATCGTCCACCGAGACGAACGCTGCCATCACGTCGCCGATCGACTCGCTCACGGCGTCCGTTGTCTTTTTTAATCCTTGCTTGATCTTGTCGAAAAATCCCACGTCGGAATCCTCCTCTTTCTATAATAAAATGAAAAATTTGAACGCTTTTTACGTGATTTCCATCTTCATTTCCCGCTCGACATCCGCAATATTGAGCATCAGCAGCTTGGAGACGCCGCGCTCCTGCATGGTGACGCCATACAGCATATCCGCTTCCTCCATCGTACCGCGCCGGTGAGTAATGACGATAAACTGCGTCTTGTCGGACAAACGGCGCAAATACTGCGCAAACCGCGTGACATTCACATCGTCGAGCGCGGCCTCGATTTCATCCAGTACGCAAAACGGCGTCGGACGCACCTTTAAAATGGCAAAATACAGCGCGATCGCGACAAATGCCTTTTCGCCGCCCGAAAGCAGCGACAGCGTTTTGAGCGACTTTCCCGGCGGTGTGACGCGTATTTCAATGCCGCAGCCCAAAATATCGGTTTCATCCTCCAGCACAAGCTCCGCGCTGCCGCCGCCGAAAATCTCCCGGAACGTTTCGCCAAAATACTGGTTCAGCTGGGCAAATGACTGCGCAAACGTCTGTTTCATCTGCCCGGTCAGCTGGTCGATGATGCCGCGCAGCTCCGCCTCCGCCCGTTCCAGATCGTCCTTTTGCTCGGTCAGGAAGGTCAGGCGCTCACGCAGCGCGGCGTATTCCTCTATCGCCGCCAGGTTGACCGGCCCCAGGGCCTTGATGGTGCGGCGCAGGGTTGCCGCCTGCCGCTCCTCCTCCTGCCGGTCGGTGATGGCATGTACCAGCGGACGCGCCGCCGTCGGCGTCAGCTCATAATTCTCCCACATTTTATCGAGAATCTGCTGCTCCTCGCTGTGGACGCGCTGCGCCGCAGCCTCTGCCTCCGCGTGCCGACGTTCGAGCGCGACCATCGTATTGCCGATGTCCCGCGCCTTTTTCTCCGCTTCTGTTTTGCTGCGCTCCAGCCGCATGCGGTTCTGCCCGCATTCCTGCAACTGCGCGCGCAGCTGTCCGCTGCGCAATCCGTTTTGTTCCAGCGTCTGTTCCAGCGTATGGCGTTCTTCCTCCGCCTGCCGGATAGCCGCTTCATATTCTGTGATGCGCCGCCGATGGTCTTCCGCCGTCTGACGGGCCGCATCCGCCATCTGCTGCAAATCCGCCAATGCCTGCCCGACGGTTTCGCGTTCGGTCTGTGCCTGCGCCAGTTCGGTGTGCAGCGCGCCGGCCGCATCGGTCAACACCGTCATCTGCTGCGCGGTCTCCTGCGCCTGGCCAGCCGCCCGGTTCAGCGCATGCAATGCGTTTTTCCGCTCGCGCGCCAGCTCTGCCGCCCGCAATTCCAGCTGGGCAAGCTTGCTGCGCAGCGTTTTCTTCTGCTGCTCTGCATCGGTCTGTTCTGCGCGGAACTGCTCTTCCGCCTGGCGCACGCTGTCGAGCAGCAGCTGATGCTGCTGGATCTGTGCGGACAGCGCCGCCAGCTGCTGCCGCTGTTCGGAGAGCGCCGTCGCCGCCTGTGCGGTCTCGTCCTCTGCCTGCTTGGCCTGCTCCGCCAGTTGTTTGCCCTCACGGGTCAATGCCTGGAGCTTTTCCTCCTGTTGGCGGGCACGCTGCTGCATCTGTGCCAATTGGTTGGCACGCGATAAAATACCGGAAGACCGGCCCGCTGAGCCGCCGGTCATCGAACCGCCCGCATGGATGAGCTGTCCATCCAGCGTGACGATGCGGAATCGGTTGCGGTACTGGCGCGCAATCGCCAGCGCGCAGTCCATATCCTCTGCTACCACCGTCCGGCCGAGCGCATTGTCCACAATATCGCGGTAATCCGCTTCGCATTCCACCAGATCCGCCGCAATCCCGCAAAAGCCTGCGCTGCGCTCCAAGCCGCTCTCGCGCAGGGACTGCGGGCGGATCGTGTCCATCGGCAGGAAGGTCGCCCGGCCGCCGTCGCGCCGTTTGAGCATTTGAATGGCTTGTTTGCCATCCTCCGAACGCTCGACAATGATATGCGAGGCTGCCGCGCCCAACGCGGTCTCCACCGCTGTGACATACCGATCCGACACCTGGATGAGCGAGGACAGCGGGCCGCGGATGCCTTTGCACGCGCCTGCCGCCGCCTGGTTCATCACCAGCTTGACTGCGCGCGAAAAGCCTTCATAATCGCGCTGCAATTCCGCCAGCATCCGCACGCGGTTGCGGCTGTCCGCCAACGCCGTGGACAGCTTCTGATGCGCTTCCCGCGCCTGTGCCAGCTGCCGCGTCGCGTCTTCCGCCGCTTCCTGCCGCTCCCGGTGCAGCATTTCCGCGTCCGCCAAGCTCTTGCGCAAGCGATCCAGCTCCTGCTGCATGTCCTGCTGTGCCTGCTGCTCCTGCTGGGTGCGCTGCTGTGCCGCGCGCACATCGTCGCCCACGGTTTTGCCGCGCCCGTCCAGCGTTTCCAGCTGCGCCTGTGCCGCGCGCTGATCCGCCTGTACAGAAAACATCGTTTCGCCGAGGGCATCCGCGCGCTGCTGCAGCTCCTCCGCCTGTTGCTGTCCGCCGTCAATCTGTGCGGTCAACGTTTCGATTTCTTTCTGTTTCTGTTGATATGCGACTGTTTTTTCGCGTATTTCCTGTTCCAGCTCACCCAGACGCGCCTGGCGGGCCGCCAGCTGCTGCGCCAGCGCATTGCCCTGTTCGGCCTGCGCTTCCAGCTGTCCTTTGGCCAGCCCGATATTTTCCGCAGCGTTGCGGCGCGTTTCCGCCAGTACCGCCATGCGGCGGGATAATTCCGACGCGGTTTCCTCCGCGCGCGACAGCTCGGCCTGCAAGCGTTCCGCCTGCATATCCGACTGACGCATGTCCTCGGTCAGCTGTTCGGCGCAGTCGTATTGCTGCTGCTGAGTTCGACGTACTTCCTCCAGCTGCTGCGCCGCCTCGCGGCGTTCGCGTTCGCTGTTCTCCCGGGCATCCTTCATGCCGTCGAGCGATGCCATCCACAGCGACACCTCATGGAACCGCAGCTGCTCGCGCAGCTCCATATATTTTTTTGCGCTCGCCGCCTGCTTTTCCAACGGCCCGGAGCGTTCGTTTAATTCATTCCAGATGTCCCGGATGCGCACCAGGTTGTCCGCCGTCTGACCCAGCTTGCGTTCCGCCTCCTCCTTGCGGGTGCGGAACCGGGTGACACCCGCCGCTTCCTCAAATACCTCGCGCCGGTCGGTGCTCTTAGTGGCAAGGATTTCATCGATACGTCCCTGTCCGATGATGGAATAGCCGTCATGGCCCAGGCCGGTGTCCATAAACACATCGCGCACATCGCGCAGGCGCACGCGTTTGCGATTGATGAAATATTCACTCTCGCCGGAACGGAAATATTTGCGTGTGACCATCACCTCTGCCGCCTCCACCGGGAATTGCCCGGCAGCGTTATCCAGGATCAGCGTCACCTGCGCCGCCCCCATCGGGCTGCGCTTCGCCGTCCCGCCGAAGACAACGTCCTCCATCTTTGCCCCACGCAGGCTCTTGGTGGACTGCTCGCCCAGCACCCAGCGGATGGCATCGGAAATATTTGATTTTCCGCTTCCATTCGGCCCGACAATCGCCGTCATGCCGTCGGAAAAACGGATGGTTGTCCGGTCAGGGAACGATTTGAAGCCCTGTAATTCGAGTGATTTTAAATACACGCAGTTACTCCTTGTTTGGTCAATCTCACCGGCACTTGCCGTCTGCCGATATGTATTCTATGATACAGGATACCATGTTTTTCCGCCCGATGCAATCAATCCGTGTAGAAATTGCATACTATGACACAAAAAGCCCTCCTACTGGGGAAGGCTTTTGATTGTAATGGATTTTTGCGGGAATTCGCGACGAAGCCGCAGGAGGTTGCGCCTTTTGTGCCCGATGGCGCGCGAAAGCTCCCGCGCCGGTACGCGGAAATCGCCCTGCGCACCGGTTTCCAGCTGCTGCTTGAGCCGCCGGTACCACAGCTCGCCATATGCCAACTCGCCCATGGCGGGATGGTATGCGCCTGCTGCAACCGTGCTGTTCAGCTCCTCCGTCGGGTTCAGGCCCACACGGATGACCGGGATGCGCGCCTGTTCGAACACGTCCAGCATATCCGCGCACCAGACCGCCGCCGTTTCCACGTCGAGCGGCCGGTAATCGCCGGCCCGCCACAGAGCATACAACTCAGTTTCCGGCAGTACCGCCACCGGATAGATACGCACGCCGTCCGGCCGCAGCGCCGCGGCCTGCTCTGCTGTCCGGCGCGCGGTTTCCCGCGTGTCGCCCGGGAGACCCGCCATCACCTGCAAAATCAAAAAAATATCCGCCTGCTGGATCAACCGCGCTGCGCGCACGGTATCCGCCGCCGTATGCCCACGCTTTGCCCGCTGCAAAACAGCGTCATCCATCGACTGGGCGCCCAGCTCAATCGTGCGCACGCCGTGCGCTTTGAGCCGCTCCAGCGTTTCAACATCAATCGCATCCGGGCGGGTGGACAGCCGCACGGCGGACAGCAGGCCCTTGTCCAGATACCGGTCGGTCACGGCGAGCAGCGCTTCCTGTTCCCGTACCGGGATCGCCGTAAAGCTCCCGCCGTAAAACGCCGCCTGCGGCGCGCTCCCTTCGGGCAGCACAGCCAAGGCTTGCGCCAAAATCCGCTCCGCCTTTTCCGGCGTCATGCGTTCTGTCTGCCCGGCAATGGCACGCTGATTGCAAAACACGCACCGGCACGGGCATCCGGCGTGCGGCACGAAAATCGGCACGATGGCCGCCATCAGTGCACCTCGCCCATCAGCTCCAGCGCAGCCTTTGCCGCCATCTGCTCCGCTTCCTTCTTGCTGCGGCCGGTGCCTTCCGCAAACACATTGCGGTTGAGCATTACCTGCACGGTAAACCGCTTGTCATGATCCGGCCCGCTCTCGCCGCTCAGGCGGTAGCACAGCGTTTCCTGTCGATTCTTTTGTACGATCTCCTGCAATGCGGTCTTGTAGTCGCGGAACGCGCCGCCCTGCTCTGCAAGATCCACTTTTGCCTCCAAAAAGGACAGGATAAACGCGCGCGCAGGCTCCAATCCGCCGTCCAGATAGATCGCGCCGATCAGCGCCTCCACCGAATCTGCCAGGATCGATGGCCGTTTGCGTCCACCGCCGTTTTCCTCTCCTTTGCCGAGCAACAGCAGATGATCCAATCCGAGTTCCTTGGCAACCTCATACAGTGTCTTCTCGCAGACTACGGCCGCGCGCATTTTGGTCAGCTGGCCCTCCGGTACGTTGGGATACCGATGGAATACATAATCCGCCGATACAAGCCCCAGTATGGAATCGCCAAGAAACTCCAGACGTTCATTGTTTTGAATATGCTGATCGCGGTGTTCGTTCGCATATGACGAATGCGTCATCGCTGTCGTCAGCAATCCAGTGTCCTGAAATTGGTAAATCAATTCATCCTTTTCCAATGGTTTCTCTCCTTTCCTGTGTGATCGTGCCCAGCCGGAAAGCCCGAGCTTTCCGGCACGGCATTGCTCAATCGTCTTCGCCAATGCGGCGGACCAGATCGCCGATGGTCTTCATGCTCGCAGCCTCCGCCTCGTCGATCTCGCCAACCTCAAATTCTTCCTCAATGCTCATCATCAGCTCGACCAGATCCAGGGAATCTGCGCCCAGATCCTCCACAAACGCTGTATCCATATTCAGCGAATCGGTGGATACGCCAAACTGATCTGAAAGAATCTGACATACTTTTTCAAAAACCACACGCTCACCTCCTTGCCCATTCCTGTATGAAACATATATGCTGGTATTTCACTATAATATTATGCGCCGTCGGCAGCTGTGTCAATAGGGAAATCCCATTGTGTCCGGCAAATGGAACTGCTTTTTGTATGCAGCTCCCATATGGCACAGCGCTTCCCGCGCGAGCCACGCGGCATACGTGCAATTTACAGCGTCATATAATCCATATTGCGCTCAATTTCCCCTGTCAGATCAGCATCAACATATGCCATCGCCTGCTTGACGGCGGAACGGATAGCGCGGGCATCGGACGAGCCATGCGCCTTGAATACCGGCTTGGATATCCCAAGAAACGGCGCGCCGCCGACCTCGCTGGAGGACAGCATCTTTTTGAGTCCCCCCATCGCCGGTTTGAGCAGCAGATACGACAGCTTGGTGCGCGTGTTGGTCAAAAACATGTTCTTCAACTCGCCCATCAGGAAGCCCGCAACGCCCTCGACAGTTTTCAGCATGACATTGCCGGTGAAGCCGTCGGTGACCGCTACGTCACAAGCGCCCTTTGGTACATCGCTGCCTTCCACATTGCCAATGAAGTTGATGCGGCCTGCATCGCCCGCAGCCTGCAGCATCGCATAGGTCTCCTTGCGCAGCGTATCGCCCTTGGTGTCCTCCGCGCCGTTGTTGACCAGGCCGACGCGCGGCTTTTGAATGCCCATGACCTTTTCTGCATAAAAGCTTCCCATATAGGCGAACTGCATCAGGTATTCCGGCGTGCACTCGGCGTTTGCGCCGGAGTCCAGCAGCAGGACGTGGCCGCCGCGGCACGGAAGCTGTGTCGGCAGGGCCGCGCGGCGGATGCCGCGGATGCGCTTGGTGACCAGCGTCGCGCCAGACAGCAGCGCGCCGGTATTGCCTGCGGAAATCAGCGCGTCGCCCTCACCGTCCTTGAGCATACGCAGGGCTACCGACATGGAAGCCTCCTTCTTGCGGCGCACGGCAGTTGCCGGGTCGTCATGCATGTCGATGACGTCGTCCGCATGACGGATGGAGATTGGCAGGCCTTCCGCCTGTTCCTTCGCCAACAGATCCCGGATGACCGGTTCCTTGCCGACCAGAATATATTCTTGACCAAATTCACGGGCCGCCATGACGCAGCCGGAAACAATGGCCTCCGGCGCGTTATCGCCGCTCATCGCGTCAATGATGATCTTCATGTGCTCATTCCTTTCCCTCGCGGACCGTGTCCAGCAGCCCGTCCAGATACTCCAGCGCACGCAGCGCAATCTGTGTATTCTTCTCCCGCTTGCCCTTTACGCGGTAGCCAAGCGGCCGGATGATGCCAAAATTGATATTCATCGGCTGGAATTTCGTGTTCGCCTCATTGGAGACATACAGCCCCAACGCGCCGATGGCGGTCAGGTCGGAAAATTCCACCGGCTTCATGCCCTTCATTTCGCGCGCCAGCTGCAAGCCAGCGTCAAAGCCCGAAGCGGCGGATTCGATATAGCCTTCCACGCCGGTCATCTGCCCGGCAAAACGGATACGCGGCTGTTCCCGCAGCCGGAAATGGTTGTCCAACAGGCGCGGGGAATCCATAAAGGTATTGCGGTGCATGACGCCGTAGCGCACAAACTCCGCATTGCGCAGCGCCGGAATCATGGAAAAGACGCGCTTTTGCTCCGGGAACCGCAGATGGGTCTGGAACCCGACCAGGTTATACAGCGAACCGGCCGCGTTATCGCGCCGCAGCTGTACCACCGCATACGGATCCTTTCCGGTGCGCGGATCGCGCAGGCCGACCGGCTTGAGCGGGCCATACAGCAGCGTATCATGCCCGCGGCGGCCCATGACCTCCACCGGCATACAGCCCTCAAATACCTTTTTGTCCTCAAAGCCATGGACAGGCGCCTGCTCCGCTTCGCACAACGCCTCCCAAAATGCGTCGTACTGCTCCCGATCCATCGGGCAGTTGATGTAATCTGCCGTCCCCTTATCATACCGGGAAGCAAAATACGCATTGTCCATATCAACCGACTCAAAGCTGACGATCGGCGCTGCCGCGTCATAAAAATGCAGATATTCATGCTCGCCCAGCATCGCCCGGATATCCGCAAACAGCGCATCCGAGGTGAGCGGGCCGGTGGCGACGATGACATTCCCCTCGTCCGGGATGTGTGTGACCTCCCCGGCATGGATGGTAATGTTCGGATGGCTTTTGATCTTTTCGGTCACCATCGCCGCAAACGCATGGCGATCCACCGCCAGCGCGCCGCCCGCTTCCACGCGGGTCGCGTCGGCACAGGCGATAATCAGGCTTCCCACCCGGCGCAGCTCTTCCTTTAACAGACCAGGCGCCGTACAGATTTCCGCACCGCGCAGGGAATTGGAGCAGCAAAGCTCCGCAAAATCGTCGGTATGGTGCGCCGGTGTCATCTTCACCGGCTTCATTTCATGCAGGTCTACCGGAATGCCGCGCTGCGCCAACTGCCATGCCGCTTCACTCCCGGCAAGCCCGGCGCCGATGACAATCGCTTTATGCATCGGCCTGTTCCTCCGTTGCGGCTGCTTTCTTTCGGGTGGTGCGCTTCTTGGGCGCTTCTTCCCCCTCCGCCGCTGTTTTCGTGGTTTTCTTTGTTGTCTTTTTTGTCGTGGCCTTTTTTGCCGTCGTCTTCTTCGCCGCTGTTTTGCGCGTTTTCTTCGGCTTTTCCTCCGCAGCAGCTTCTACATTCTCGCCTGCCGCCTCGGCAGCAGCCTTTGCCTCAGCTTCCTTCTGCGCCTTGGTCTTGCGCGGCGTGCGCTTGCTGATAAATTCCTTATAGCCGCAGCCATCCTTGTAGCACATAAAATGTGCTTCGCCGGTTTCGCGGTCATAATGCCGGAACAGGGCAGAGCCGCACTCCGGGCACTGCTTCTTGGTGACCTTATCCCACGACATAAACGTGCATTCCGGATAGTTGTCGCAGCCCAGGAACGGGAAACCGCGCTTGGATTTCAGCTCAACGATGTTTCCGCCGCACTTCGGGCAGTTTACGCCGGTTTTGATCGCAATATTCTTGGTGTTCTTGCAGTCGGGATAGCCGGAGCACGCAAGGAACTTGCCGAAGCGTCCGGATTTGATAACCATGTGCTTGCCGCATTTTTCGCAGATTTCGTCCGTGACCTCATCCTTGATTTTGATGCGCTGGCCTTCCAGATCCTTTTCCGCCTGCTCCAAAGCCGCTTCAAAACCGCCATAGAACCTGCGCAGCACTTCGACATACGGGATTTTTCCGTTTTCTACCTCGTCCAGCTCTTCCTCCATATGGGCGGTGAACTCCAGGTCGGAAATCGACTGGAATTTATCGACAAGCAGCTCGGTAACGCCCTCGCCCAACGGCGTCGGGCGCAAGCTCCGGCCTTCCTTGGCGACATAATCACGCTCCAAAATCGTTGAAATCGTGGGCGCATAGGTGGACGGGCGTCCGATGCCTTTTTCCTCCATCGCCTTGATGAGCGACGCTTCGGTATAGCGTGCCGGCGGCTGCGTGAAGTGCTGGGCCGGTGTCAGCTTGCGGCAATCGAGCACATCACCCTCGGCAAAATCCGGCAACGGCTTGCCTGCGGCGGTATCCGTCTGCTTTGCGTCGTCAGTCGATTCCTCATATACCGCCGTAAAGCCGGGGAACGCTACCTTGTAACCGCTTGCACGGAACACATACCCTTCTGAAAGGATGTCTGCCGATACGGTATCCAGAATGGCCTCCGCCATCTGGCACGCCACAAACCGGCTCCAAATCAGCTTATACAGCTTATACTGCTCCGGCGTCAGATACGCCTGAATATCTTCCGGTGTCAGATTGACGTTGGTCGGGCGGATGGCTTCGTGCGCATCCTGCGCGCCATTTTTTGTGCGGAACACGCGCTTTTTATCCGGATAATACGTCGCGCCGTAGCGGCCGATAATGTATTCCTTGGCCGCCTCTGTCGCTTCGTCGGACAGGCGCAGCGAGTCGGTACGCATATAGGTAATCAGACCGGTCAGCCCCTGCTCCCCGATCTCAATGCCTTCATACAGCTGCTGTGCCACCGCCATCGTGCGGCGCGGGACAAAGCTCAGCTTGCGGCTGGCCTCCTGCTGCAATGTCGAGGTAATAAATGGCGGCGCAGGCTTTTTGCGCTTTTTGCCGCGCTTGACCTTGTTTACGGTAAACGGTTTGCCGGTTACAGCGTCTACAATGGCCTGGGTTTGCTCCTCGGTTTTCAGCTCAACCTTGCCGGTGCCGTCGCCATAAAACGACGCGGTGAATGTGCCGCCTGGCGCGGCAAGCTCTGCCTCAAGCGACCAATATTCCTCCGGGATAAACGCCCGGATCTCCTTTTCGCGGTCGACCACCATGCGGGTGGCCACCGACTGCACACGCCCGGCGGACAGGCCGCGCTTGACCTTGCGCCACAGGAACGGGGACAGCTCGTAGCCTACGATGCGGTCCAGGATACGGCGCGCCTGCTGGGCGTCTACCAGATCCAGGTCGATATCCCGCGGGTGCGCAATGCCCTCCTGCACGGCGTGCTTGGTGATTTCATTAAACGTAACGCGCTTGGTATAAGAATCGTTCAAGTGCAGCAATTCCTTCAGATGCCATGAAATCGCTTCGCCTTCACGATCCGGGTCAGTTGCGAGGTAAACAAAATCGCTTTCCTCCACTGCATCGCGCAGCTCGTCGATCAATTTTTCCTTGCCCTCGATCGGAACATACTCCGGTTTGAAGTCGTGTTCGATGTCCACGCTCATCTTTTTCTTGGGCAGATCACGCAGATGACCCATAGAAGCCTTTACCACGTAATCGACGCCGAGATATTTGCCAATGGTCTTCGCCTTCGCGGGCGACTCCACAATGACTAGCTTTGACATGAATGCCATTCCTCCTGTACTGCTGCGCGATCCGCGACAGCAGGGTTTCCAATCTATCCGATATCTGAAAATATTCTCTTGGTTTACGGTTGGATATCCGCCGCCGGCCGGTATCCCCCACCGGTCGCAATCACATATGCATTTACCTCCAGCATCGTGAGCGCCGTGAGCACAACCGCTGCGGGCAGGCCGGTTTCTTCCACAATCGCATCCACCGTCCCATGCCCGTCATGCACGGCCATCCAGACGGCGCGCTCTTCCGGTGAAACATCCAGCTTCCTGTTTTGATAGGCAAGCGGGACCTGATCCTGTTTGGCGCGCTGCATCTGCGTCCGGGATGCCAACCGCGCGGCAGGCGGCTCCCGGCGTTTTTGCGCCGACGCATACGTCTGATCCTCGCGCCCATAGTGCGCCAGGATATCGGCCGGTTCCTGTACCAGCCCCGCGCCGCCTTGACGGATGAGGAAATTACAGCCCGCGCAGCTCGGTCGGTTGATATCGCCCGGGACAGCAAATACCTCCCGCCCCTGGTCGAGTGCAAGATCTGCAGAAATCAACGCGCCGGATTTTTTTGGCGCTTCCACCACCAGCGTCCCGCGGCTCAGGCCGGTGATGATGCGGTTCCGATTCGGAAAATGCTTCCCTTTCGGCTCGGTTCCCGGCGGGTACTCACTGATGACCGCGCCGTGGCGCACGATATCCGCCATCAGCGTTTCATGCTGCCATGGATAGCACACATCGACACCACAGCCCAATACCGCTACGGTCTCGCCGTCGGCATCCAACGCAGCCTGGTTGGCCGCGCCGTCAATCCCAAGCGCCATGCCGGATACCACAATGCATCCGTTCTGCGCCAGCCGCCCTGCAAAATACCGCGCGGCGTGCAAGCCATAGGGTGTGCATGAGCGCGTACCGACGACGGAAATTGCCAGCTTATGGTCAAAATCCGGCATGGTCCCGCGAACATACAGCACCAACGGTGGATCGGCAATCTGCCGCAGCGGCGCCGGATATTGGTTATCTTCCTGCGTGACAATGTGAATCTGTTGTTTTTGGCAATCGTGCGCAATGCGGTTCACATGGGTCAGATCCTTCTCCAGCAAAGATTCCATGCGGATATGGTTCATACGCGGGAAACCGCTCAGCTGCTCTTGCTTCGCCCGCCATACCGCCTCCGGTTCTCCAAACTGATCCAGCAGCCGGTTCAGAAACCGCACCGTACATCCGGGACGGGTCGCCAGCCAAAGCCAGTATATCGTTGTCTGTTGCATATCCATTCCCTCGCGCTTATCTTCTGCTCATTTCATACATAATAATAGCCGCCGCAACCGATGCGTTCAACGACTCCGCGCGGCCTTCCATTGGGATGATGATCTGCTTTTCACTGAGGGAAACCGCTTTTTTGGTAACGCCCCGGCCTTCATTTCCGATGAGCGCCGCTGCACGGCGCAGATCAACCGACGTCACCGGCACACTGCTCTGACTGAGCGCGGTCGCATACAGCGGCAGCTTCTGCCGCTGCAAAAAGGCGGCGGTTTCTTCCAGCCCCGCCGCTGCCACCGGCATCCGGAAAGCCGCTCCCATTGTCGCGCGCACGACCTTCGGCGACGCCGGATCGACACATCCTTCGCAAAGGATGATGCCATCCAGCGCAAACGCATCCGCCGTCCGGATGATCGTCCCCATATTTCCCGGGTCCTGTAGGCCCTCCAGCACCAGAATGCGCTGCGCACCGCGCAGGCTTTCCAGCTCCGTAATCGGAAGCGTACAGGAAAATACGATGCCCTGTGGCGTCTGAACATTGGATATCTTGTGCAGCAGCGACGCCGGGCAGCTATACAGCTTCGCGCCCTGCTGCTGCGCTTGGTGCAGGTCTTCGGTAGAAACGTCGGCGTCGTCCGCAATCATCACATCGTGGATTTCAACGCCGCTCAACAGCGCTTCCCGCAGCATCTTCCCGCCTTCACATACCATTTCCTGCATATTGCGGCGGTATTTCCGGTCAACCGACAGGCGGGCCAAACGCTTCACCAGCCCATTATCCCGGCTTTCAATTCGTATACTCATGTCTGATTCTCCCGCCTGATAAGCGCGCAGGCATCCGTTCCGATTCCTCCCGTGCATGCCGCAGCACGACCCACAGGAAAAGCCTGAACGGCGCAACGATACCCGCTCAGGCTTTCTTTTTCAAGTTAATCCAGCGGCTTTATCGTCGAACCTACAACCTTTTGCCTAACGCAAGCCTGTATCGTCCATCCAGCTTTTTCGGCCCCAACACACCCGGTCCGGGCCACATTTCTGCTGGACTTTCCTAATCATAGCAAACATATTTCACTTTTGCAAGACCTCTTTGGATTTTTATCAGGCAATTCCCACGGAACCGTTTGCACTGCCCTCGGCCGTTTCCGCCTGCTGCGCAGCCGCGTATACAATAATATCTGCCGCCGTTTCCATTGCCAGTTTGTCCGTATCGATACACAGGTCGTAGTTTTCCGGAACGCCCCAGGAGGCCGCCGCATGCTGGTTGTAATACCGGGCGCGTTCCCGGTCGACCCGCTTGACCTTCTGCAGGCTCTCCTGCTCGGTCATCTGCTCCCACTGCGCAGCCCGAGCTGCCCGGATGGGTACGGAAGCTGTGATGAACACACGCAGCAGCCCTTCCCGATCCTGGAGAATACGATCCGCACGCCGTCCCACAATGACGCAAGCGCCTTCCGCTGCAACCGCTTCAATGATTTCCCGCTGCGCTTGATTGGATATATTTTCAATCCTGCTGTATGCATCGGAAACAAATCCCATATAGCTGTACAGCATACTGGATTTCACCGCTTTCTCGTCTACACTTTCGAGCAATTTTTGGCTCAGCCCGCTGCTGACAGCCGCCTTCTCCAACAACTCGGAATCATAATATGGGATCCCCAGCCGCTCGGCAACCAGCTTGCCAATGATCCGGCCGCCCGCGCCATATGCGCGCCCGATCGTGACGATTACCTTTGTCTGAGAAGCCGCCTCCCGTTGTACCGTCGCCTGTACGGGTCGTTGCGTGCCCGCACCCTGATCCGCTGCACGCAACTCTTTGTCAGTGTGCAGAATAACAAGAACGGATGCAATAAACGACAGGATATCCGCGATCGGCATAAAGAACAACACGCCGTCCAACCCCATAAAAATCGGCAAAACAAGCGGCAGGCCCACGCCAAACAAGATTTCCCGCATCATAGAAAGCGCGGTCGATGTTTTCGCTTTGCCAAGCGACTGCAAAAAGATAAACGTACCCTTGTTGACACAAGAGAGAACCGACATAGACAGGAAAATGCGAATACATTTTACGGAAAAATCCATATAATATACGCTCTCATTTGCCGCACCAAAAATATTGGTCAGCTGGCGCGGGAACAGCAGGAAAATGACGCAGGCCACGAGGCCGACAGCCGCTTCTGCAAGCAGCAGCAATTTCATCAACTGGCGCACCCGATCATGCCGTTTCGCCCCGACATTATAGCCCGCAATCGGGATACATCCGGCAGATAGGCCGACGGCGATCGAAATGACAATTTGAAAGAATTTCATCACGATACCCACAACTGCCGTCGGGATATGCGCATATTCCGCTTGCCCGAAAATCGGATCGAGCGCGCCATATTTTGCAACCATATTGAGTACGGCCGCCATGGACAGCACAATGGAAATTTGTGAAAGGAAGCTGGTCATACCAAGCGGAAGCACCTGCCGCATAACTTCTGTACGGAACCGAAAGCTGTCGCGGTCCAACTGCACCGCTTTCATGCGGAACAAATATGCCGCCGACATCAGTGCGGATACAATCTGCCCCAGGATGGTTGCAACAGCCGCGCCCATCATGCCCCAGTGGAATATAAAAATAAAAATTGGGTCAAGGATCATGTTAATGATCGCACCCACAAGCAGCGTCGCCATGGCAAACCGCGGCCCGCCATCCGAGCGGATAATCGGGTTCAATGCCTGCCCGAACATATAAAATGGGATCCCCAGGGAAATCCAGAAAAAATACTCCTTCGATAGCTGGAAGGTCTGTTCATTGACCCGCGCGCCGAACAGACCCAAAATCTGTTCTTGGAAGGCCAAATAAAGCACCATCAAAACCACGCCGCTGAAAACGACGCTGATGATAGAGCTTCCGATCCCCCGCTTTGCATTGTCTTTTTCCTTTGCGCCCAAGCTGATGCTGACAAACGTACAGCTTCCGTCACCGATCATCATAGCGACCGCGAGCGCCACAACGGTCAACGGGAACACGACGGAATTTGCCGCGTTGCCATAAGCGCCCAGATAAGAGGCGTTTGCAATAAAAATCTGATCGACAATATTATATAACGCCGCTACCAGCAGGGAAATGACGCATGGAATCGAATACTTTCGCATCAGCTTCCCCAAGCTCTCTTTTTCCAGAAAATCATTTGATTGAAGTTCAGCCATAACTACCTCCATTGCCGTTTGTCTTGGGATACAATAAAAAATGCGCATACCCTTGTATGCGCAAAAAAATACAAGCGGCCTGATTCTGTGTCGTATCAGAATGCAGACGCGCTTTCTTGTATCGTGTCGATGATGATTCTATTGTACCCTATCTGTACAGCAATTGTAACACAAAAAACCGCTATTTTCAAGCGGTTTTTGTCGGGTGTGCTTGGTCGCGCGAAGCGCCGGATGAGGGAAGCACATGCAATCTTCACAGATACCATAAGAAAGAACCGCAAACGTTTTACCCTCATCAGTCTGGCCTGACGGCCAGCCAGCTTTCCCCCGAAGGGGGAATCCTGGGAAATCCTCAAGCGACTGTACAGTCTGTCCTTATCCTCCCACGCTGTCTATATATGCCTGGTGTAGCTGCAAACAGAATTTCAGGCACATTGTACCGTCATGCGCCGTGGCATCCGGCTTGCGCCCAGTGCGGATACAATCGACAAAATCGTTCATCTCCGCTTCAAACGCATCGCGCCACCGGCTGAGGAAATCCGCCTGGCATTCCTCCAAATATCCTTCCTCTGTGAACATCGAAACGTAATTCTTGCGCGGCACTGCATTGACGCGGAGCGTGCCCTTTGTGCCGACAATTTCGGTTTCCACATGGCTGCATGTCGCCGTGCGGCCAACCTGGATAAAAGCAGCTGCCTTATTGTCAAATGTGGTCAGGGCAAATCCGTTGTCATAATCGCCGTATTCCGACAGCTCAGTGCACACATATGCGCCGCCCGCAGCATGTGATTCCACCGGCTCACCTTCGAGGAACCAACGCGCCAAATCTGCGTCATGGCTTCCCATTTCGATAAACCACGGTGCATAAATCCCATTTTTGACCCCTTCCAGATGCCCTGGCAGGACAGAAGCCGGATCAAGCGATACACCCTTAAACAAAATCGGCGTGCCGATCTTCCCTTCGCAGATTTTCTGCTTTGCATCCGCATACGACGGATCAAACCGGCGCATAAAGCCAACGGTAAACAGCTTCGCGCCATTTTCCGCAGCGGCCGCCTCGATTTCCTCGCAGTCGGCAACTGTACCCGCCAGCGGCTTTTCGCAAAACACATGCTTCTTCGCCCAGCAGGCCGCCAAGCAGGCTTCCTTATGCGCCGACGCACCGGTAGCCACCACGACCGCGTCAATCTCGGGATTTTCTACCATTTTTTGCACATCCGTGTAACCATATGGGATGCCCAGCCGCGCCTGCAAATCTTTGACCTTACTTTCCGTGCGCGCGCACACAGCGGTAACCTCCGCATACGGATTACGCATCAGATTTGTGATATGCATCTGTCCCATCATGCCGATGCCGACAACGCCAAAACGGATTTTTTCCATCGTGTGTACTCCTTTCCTTTCGGGGAGCATTGCGCTCCCCGCTGCCTATCCTGCCTTTTTCCGCTCAAATACGTGCGGTCTGATAGATGTAATCGCGCGCCTTCCGCGCATATGCAAACGGGTTTGCCTTCGCCGGATCCTGCTCCGCCTCGACAATCAACCAGCCCTCGTAACGCGCCCGCTCCAACGCGTCGAAAACCCCCGGGTAATCCACGCAGCCATCTCCCGGGACGGTGAAGCAGCCTTCCAAAACCGCCCGACGGAACTTGAAGCCCTCGGCATATGCCTGTTCCATCTTGTCTGGCCGGATGTCCTTCAAATGCACATGCCCGATGCGGGGGCCAAATTCCTTCGCCGCCGCCACGGCATCCTCTCCTGCAAAGGTAACATGCCCGGTATCAAAGCACAGGTATACATATCGCGGGTCGGTATGTTCCATCAGCCGTCTGGTCTCGGCAAGCGTCTGCACAACCGTCGCCATATGGTGATGGAAGCACAGCTTGAAGCCGCGGTCTGCCGCGATCTTTCCCAGCTTGTTCAGGCCAGTGCACAGCAGCTCCCATTCCGCATCGGTAGCGATCGGCTTGTTGCCGCCGAACATCGAGCAATCTTCGGCAAACAGGCACCGGGTCAGCTCGCACACATTGATGCGCGACGCGCCGACCGCCTCCAGAAAATCCAACGCCCGCAGAAATTCCGCTTCATTTTCTTCATACGGCCTGGAGCACAGGAAACTGGAAAACCATTGCGATGCGATTTGCAGCCCGCGCAGCTCCAGCGCATGGTTCAATTCTGCCGGATCCGTCGGGAATTTCCCACCTACCTCAGTGCCCCGGAAGCCTGCCAGCGCAGCCTCTGAGATCATCTGTTCAAAGGTCAGCTCACCGCCGAGCTGCGGCATGTCGTCGTTTGTCCATCCGATCGGCGCAATGCCGAGCTTTACATTGTGAAGCATCGTCATGTCCCTCCTTCAGCAGGTTTCCCACTGCCCGCTGCGTACCGACCGCAGCACGGCGTCGATGACGCCGTCCACCTTGGCGCCCATCTCAAAATCGCAGCTGTACGCGCCGCCGTGCAGCGCCTGCATCAGCGTATGTGCCTGCAAGGTCTTCATATCGTCAAAAGCAATTGCAATGCCGCCCGCTGGCTGGAACCACTGGAAGCCCTCGTGCTGCGGATTCAGCAGGACGGTGCGAAAGCCACAGTCCCGGCCATTGTCCACATCCGCATCCGATTTGAAATAGACCTGTACCTCGCACATACGTTCCAGGTTGTAGACAACCGTACCTTCGGTTCCCTGGATTTCATAATAGAAATAATTTTTACGCCCGGTTGCCACACGGGAGGACGAAAAATCCCCAATCGCGCCGTTTTGATATTTGACCAGGAAGGTAATCAGGTCGTCGTTTTCCACCTTCCCCATTTCCGAAGCGCCTGCCTTGATTGGACGCTCCGGGATCACGATCGACTGCACTGCGCTCACCGCCTCGATATCGCCGACGATCATTTGCGAAACCGACAGCAGATGGCTACACAGATCGCCCAGCGCGCCGGAGCCTGCCAGTTGATTGATGTGCCGCCACGCCAACGGGATCGCGGGATCCAGCAGCATATCCTGATCGTAGGTTGCGTGTACACGCATGATTTTCCCGAGCTTGCCAGACTTGACCAGCTCCGCCACATACTGGTTGGCTGGATTCATGACGTTGGAAAAACCGCAGTAATTGACAACGCCTTTCTGCTTTGCCAAGTCAGCCAAAATGCGCGACTCCTCCGCAGACAAGCTCAGCGGCTTTTCGCAAAATACATGTTTGCCGTGCTCCAACGCCGCTTTGGCCATCGCAAAGTGCATACAGTTTGGTGTCGCAACATCGACCAGATCGACATCCGGATCGGCCACAACCTCCCGCCAGTCCGTCGTATACCGCCGGTATCCCATCTGCTTTGCAAATGTTGCCACCTCCTGTTCCTTGATATCGCTCACCACTTCAAATACTGGTATATCGTCGCCGAAAATCATCTTTGCGTTGTGGAATGCGGTGGTATGCGCCTTGCCCATCCATCCGCCGCCAATCAGCCCGATACGAATCTCTTTCATGTTGTTGTCCTCCGTCTTGTGTTGTTTCCTTGTTGTGTTGTCGTTGGTTCTATGTGGAATTTTCCGCCAAGGCGCGGCACAGCCCCGCCTGCCCTTGCATTCAACCATCGTACACAACAATGTTAAAAAATTTTACCTTTATAACTCGGCAAACGTATAACAGAAATGATATACATAGCAACATCTATTGTATTGTTTCCTCTTTTTACGTATTCTTTTGCTCTTTTTTTCAACATTCCTGCCATGTACTTTGGTTTGATAGTATAGTATAATATTTTTAATATAAATGCACTATATTTTCTTGATAACAAATATCAAAAAAGAATACTTCTTTTCCATCCACCGATTTCCCTCTGGAGGTACCGTCTTATGCTAAACGATGCCGGCATCCTTGCGGATTCCGTTCGTTTTTATCACGAACCCGATCCCCTTGCCGCCGAATATCTGTTTCATACGCCGCACGTAGGCGTTTACCACTGCAACGCGCAATACCGATTTGAGCGCACCCAGGAAGAATGTCTGGATATCTGCCAGGTCCTGCTCATTGACCACGGCTCCCTTGCTGTGCAATACCGTGGACAGGAGCTATGCGCTTATGCCGGCATGCTTGTCCTGCTGGACTGCCTGGAACCGCACTGCTATTTTGCCGCAACCGACGAGCTGCGCTTCCGTTGGTTCCATATCGCTGGTGCAAACAGCCGGGCATACGTCAACGACATCATCCGGCAGCATGGCTTTGTATTACACACCGCGCAAAATGCCGATATTGAAGCCTGCTGCGCGCAAATTGTTTCGGATGCCCGGCAGGATACCGACATGCATGGTGTCTCTGTGCATGTACATCAGCTATTGGCGCAGCTTGCGCTGCTGTCATCCGACGTGGCGAAGGGCGAGCTAGAGCTTGCCATTGAAGATTCCATTCGCTACATGGAACTGCATTACGCAGACAAAGATGTCAAAATCCCGTTCCTCGCCTCCCGCGCAGCTCTGAGCCCATGCTATTACCTACGCAAATTCAAGGAATATCAATCCACCACCCCGCACCAGTACCTGCAATCCATTCGCCTGCGCGCCGCAAGGGCACAACTCGCAACCACTTCCCGCAGCATGGAGGAAATTGCGGAAGCGTGCGGCTTTTGCAACACCTCACACTTCGTCATGTCTTTCCGCAAAAATACCGGCCTGACCCCGCTGCAATTCCGCATGATGTGGAAATAATGCTTTTTCTCGGCCTTGCCCCCGAACAAGGGATCAGGCCCTTGACTTTATCACTTTTATGTGATAAAGTATCCTTGTTGCTTTATCGCTTTTAACCGGCAAAGCAACCAATACGTTTCAAAGGAAGGGATATCGTGAAATTACTCGTTTTAATCGTCTATTTTGCCATTTTGGTGGGCATAGGCATGTACTGCCGGCGGCATGCCACCGATGTCAACGGCTTCGTGCTCGGTGGTCGTTCGGTCGGCCCATGGCTGACTGCCTTCGCCTACGGCACGTCATATTTCTCCGCCGTCATTTTTGTCGGCTATGCCGGGCAGTTTGGCTGGAAATATGGCATTGCCTCCACATGGATCGGCATCGGCAACGCGCTCATCGGCTCGCTGCTGGCATGGGTTATCCTCGGACGGCGCACGCGCATTATGACGCAGCATCTGGACTCCGCAACCATGCCGGCATTCTTCGGCTCCCGCTTTGACAGCAATGCACTCAAGGTCGGCGCGTCTGTCATCATTTTTATTTTCTTGATTCCGTATACCGCGTCGTTGTACAATGGCCTGTCCCGCCTGTTTGCGATGGCTTTCAACATCGACTACACCGTCTGTATTGTCCTGATGGCAATTCTCACCGCCATCTATGTCATCGCTGGCGGCTATATGGCAACCGCAATCAATGACTTCATCCAGGGCTTAATCATGCTGTTCGGCATCGTCATCATCATTGCGGCTGTGCTGATGAGCAAGGGCGGATTCCTTTCCGCAGTGGGTGAGCTGGCGAATGTATCCGACCCGTCTGCTTCCACGCAGCCCGGCGCATTTGCTTCGTTCTTCGGCCCCGATCCGCTCAATCTGCTGGGTGTCGTCATCCTGACCAGCCTCGGCACATGGGGCCTGCCGCAGATGGTACAAAAATTCTATGCCATCAGCGATGAGTCCGCCATCCACAAGGGTACTATGATCTCTACGCTGTTCGCGCTGGTGGTTTCCGGCGGCTGCTACTTCCTCGGTGGATTCGGCAGATTATTTTCCGACCAGATCGACATCGAGGCTGACGGCTTTGACGCCGTGATCCCGACCATGCTATCCAATCTATCTCCGATCCTCATCGCGCTGGTGGTCATCCTGGTGCTGTCCGCATCCATGTCAACGCTGTCGTCCCTGGTTATCGCATCCAGCTCAACATTGACCATTGATTTTTTGAAGGGCGCTTTCATGAAGAAGATGACCCAGAAGCAACAGTTGATCTCCATCCGTATCTTTATCTTCATCTTCATTGCGATCTCCGCTGTGATTGCAATCGTGCAGTATAAGAGCAACGTCACCTTTATCGCACAGCTGATGGGCATCTCATGGGGTGCGTTGGCAGGCGCATTTCTCGCTCCGTTCCTGTACGGCCTGTACTGGAAACGCACGTCGAAGATCGCTTGCTGGGTCAGCTTTGCCTGCGGCTGCGGCCTGATGGTTTGCAACATGCTGTTCCGCTCCAGCTTCCCGCTGCTGCTCCAGTCCCCGATCAACTGCGGCGCATTCGCCATGATTGCAGGCTTGATCCTTGTCCCGGTCATCAGCCTGGTTACGCCGGCCCCGAAGAAGGAAATTGTAGAAGACGCGTTCGCGTGCTACAACAAGGAAACGGTGGTCCCGCAGAAGACGGCGCTTGGCAAATAATTTTTGGTGAATTTTCAGCTTTTTTCGCCGTTTCATTGGTGGTATACTGGATTTGTTCAGTATACCGCCTTTTTTCTATCAAAAGTGCCGGTATCTGATTTCTTTTTTCAAACAATCCCGAGGAGGTTTTTTATGATGGAACAAAAAAAGTCCAAATCTGAACGTGCCAAACGGTATGCCCTGTGCGTCATAGGGCTATTTTTTTCTGCGCTTGGCGTCGCCGTGACCAAACGCAGCGCGCTCGGCGTATCCCCGATTTCTTCGGTTGCGAACATCATGAGCCTACAATTTTCTGCGCTGACGCTGGGCAATTGGCTGATTATCTGGAATTGCGTGCTCATATTGGGACAGATTGTCATCCTGCGCAAAAAATTTCAGTGGATCCAGCTGCTGCAAATCCCGTTGTCCTTTCTATTCGGTTATTTTACCGACTTTGGTATGTGGCTGTTTTCTTGGGCTTCTTGGGACTTTTATCCGCTGCGCTTGGTAAACGTCGGCGTCGGCACTGTCCTGATGGGCTTCGGCATCGCTCTTTGCGTGCTCTCCAACACCATTATGAATTCCGGCGAGGCATTCGTCAAAGCGATTGCGGACACCATCCACAAGGATTTCGGCACGTTAAAAATCTGTTTTGACGTCAGCTGCGTTGTCATTGCCGTCATTTTATCCCTGCTTTTCTTTGATTTTACCATCCAGGGGACGCGGGAAGGCACGATCATCGCAGCCCTGTTTACCGGCGTCGTCATCAAGTTTTTTACGCCGCGTCTGCATAAACCTGTGGAGCATATACTCACAACCAACCGGCAGGAGGTCGTATCAGGATGATTGTTGATTTCCACACCCACACTTTTCCGGATGCGCTCGCCGCTTCCGTCATTTCCAAGCTGCAAAAGCTGTCCCGTTCCAAGCCATTCACCGACGCCACCAACGGCGGCTTACGCCGCTCCATGGAACACGCAGGCATCGATCTCTCCATCTTGCTGCCTGTTATGACCAATGCCAGGCAGGTACGCAAGCTAAATGAACTGGCTGCACGTACCAACGAACATTGGCAGGAAACCGGTCTGCTGTCGTTTGGCGGCATGCATCCGGATGCAGAGAACTATCGTCAGGAACTCACGCATGCCGCAGCGCTGGGACTCAAGGGCATCAAAATACACCCGGCGTATCAAAGTACGGATTTGGATGACATCCGTTTTTTGCGCATCATCGACAAGGCATCGGAGCTTGGCCTGATTGTCCTGACCCACGCCGGTTGGGATATTGGTATCCCTGGGCACAATTTCTGCACGACCAAGCATATCCAGCATGTTATGCAGGAAATCGGGCCAGATAAGCTGGTACTTGCCCACATGGGCGGCTGGCAGGATTGGGAGGCTGTAGAGCACGAGCTTGCCGGCCTGCCGCTGTATTTCGACACTGCCTTTTCGGTCGGCGATATCCTTCCTGCGCCGGGTACGACGCGCACACCGGAGGAATCCCACAACATGGATCGGGAACAATTCACCCGCCTTGTGCGCCAGCTGGGCATAGACCATATCCTGTTTGCAACCGACTGCCCATGGAGCGATCAGGCAGAGTCCCTGCAATTTATCCGTACATGCGGCTTTTCCGAGCAGGAGCTTACCGCCATCCTGGGTGGCAACGCACAGCGGCTGTTGGGGATTCCGTCGCTTGACAACAATCATCATTCATGATAACATAAACATAGAAACGAGAGACGTATCATCGACGGTACGTCCCCTCAGATCAGGTTAAAGAATAACCGCTCTCAGATGGCAGTCCGGGCGGTTATTTCTTTTTGTTCTGATAAATCAGAGCAACTATTGTAACGATCAGCAATCCAAAATCAATCAACACCGATAACAGCTGGAACCATTCTGTATATGTAACGTACATAGTCTTTCCCCTCCCATCGCAATGGGGAGGGACAAAAAGGAATATTTTACACCGTCCTCCCCGTAATGATAAAAGAAAAGGGAACGGCTCCGCCTTTATAGATGATATGTCTCTCGCTGTTTTTCAGATTATCAGTTTTTCCATTTATGTCAAGAGTCCTGCCGGGCAGTTCCGGCAGGACTCTTTTTGATCCATATCAGTTTTTATACAAATTGCGCTTATCGATGACGCGGACCGCCTTGCCCTCACTGCGGGCAATGGTTTTCGGCGCTACCAGCTTGACATCTACCTTGATGCCCAGCATCGCTTTGAGCTTGCTCACCAACTTCTTTTCCCGCTCCGCAGTGGAAACCTTAAAGTCGTTGAACATTTCCGTAGACATTTCAACATTGACTTCAATCGTATCGCTGTTGCCAACGCGGTCTACGATCAGTTCGTAGTTTGCCGGATAGCCTTCGTTCATCAAAACCGTCTCAATCTGCGACGGGAATACATTGACGCCCTTGACAACCATCATATCGTCGCTGCGCCCCAGCGGCTTGGTCATGCGGATATGAGTACGTCCACAGGAACACGGCTTGCGGGACAGGATGCAGATATCACGGGTGCGGTACCGGATCAGCGGGAACGCTTCCTTGGTCAGGCAAGTGAATACCAGCTCGCCACGTTCGCCCTCTGGGAGAACCTCGCCGGTGTCCGGGTTGATGACCTCTGCGATAAAATGGTCTTCGTTGATATGCATGCCCTTCTGTTCCTCACACTCGAAGGATACGCCTGGGCCGGAAATTTCCGTCAGTCCATAGATATCATACGCCTTGATCCCCAAGCTTTCTTCAATATCATGCCGCATTTCTTCGGTCCAAGCCTCTGCACCAAAGATACCGGCCTTGAGCTTGATCTGATCGCGCACGCCATGTTCATGAATGCTCTCTGCCAGATATGCGGCGTACGACGGCGTACAGCACAGGATGGTTGATCCGAGATCGGTCATGAATTGGATCTGACGCTCCGTATTGCCGGAAGACATCGGCAGGGTCAGGCATCCGACCTTGTGCGAGCCGCCGTTCAGTCCGGGGCCGCCGGTAAACAGGCCGTAACCATAGCAGACATGGCAGACATCTTCGTTGGTACCGCCCGCAGCGACGATGGCGCGCGCGCAGCAATCATCCCAAAGATCAATGTCATGCTGGGTATAGAATGCCACGACACGGCGGCCGGTCGTACCGCTGGTAGACTGGATGCGGACGCAATCAGACAGCGGTTTTGCCAGCAGGCCGTATGGATACTGGTCCTTCAGATCATCCTTGGTAATAAACGGCAGCTTATATAAATCCGCAGTGCCATGGATATCCTCCGGCTTGACGCCCATGGCATCCATCTTCTCGCGATAAAATGCTACGTTGTCGTATACATACTTGACCTGCTTGACCAGACGTTCGTTTTGCAGTTCCTTCAGCTGGTCAACCGGCATCGTCTCAATTTCCGGCTGATAATAACGTTTCATACTAACTTCCTAACTCCTTATTTCTCTGACGCGTGAAACCATACGTTCCCGCCCGCTATCCTCCTGAACAGCATAGCGCAAGCGGCAACCTTTGTCTGGATTTCTATCGTAAACAGTCGGCTCCCCTATCTGGCCATTCCTCGTGGCTTTGTTCCGCGGGGAGGGATTTACTCCTGAAAAACCGTATGTATGATACGGGAAATTTTTCTCGCAGACCCGTTTATTGTGCGCGTCCCATATGGAAAGCTTTCCGATTGAGCGCAAGGAACTTCTCCGGCACGCTGGCAGCCAACGCTTCCAGCCATGCCTCTTCGGTAATCTGATCAAAATAACGGGACAACCGGCCCATGAGCGCGATATTAACCGCCTTGGAAGAGCCTGCTTCCGTGGCCATAGACAATGCGTCCATGGCGTCCACCGTAGCGCCCAACGCCTGCATTTTTTCAATCAAATCGGATGGATATTCTGCCGCGCCTGTGATCACTGGCATCGGGTCGATTTCCTGCGTATTGACAATCACACGTCCGCCCGGCTTGAGGTATTCCATCCAGCGCGCAGCCTCCAGTTTTTCAAACGAAACGATAAAATCCGCCTCGCCCTTATCGATAATCGGTGAATACACACGATCGCCAAACCGGACATAAGTGACTACACTGCCGCCGCGCTGGCTCATACCATGTACTTCCGAAACCTTTACATCGTAGCCCTGATCGAGCAGCAGCCGTCCCAGCAGCTTGCTTGCCAACAGGGAGCCCTGACCGCCGACGCCTACAATCATTACATTTGTTGTCATTTTCCGTCTCCTCCTCAGGCCTTCAGTGCGTCAAAGGCGCACAGCTGCTGGCATACGCCGCAGCCCACACAAAGGGTGTTGTCAATGGCTGCCTTGTTGCCCTTCATGCTGATGGCAGGACATCCGAGCTTCATGCAACTGCGGCAGCTGCGGCATGCATCGCTGTCCACCTTGAGCGGCGGATTGTGCTTGACATATTTCAAAAGTGCGCACGGACGGCGGCTGATGATGACCGACGGTGCGTCGATGGCCAGCTCTTCCTTCAAAACAGCGTCGCACTGCTTGAGGTCATACGGGTCGACGACACGGATATGCTCAAAGCCCATTGCGCGGCACAGCGATTCCAGATCAATCTTACCCGCCGGGTCGCCCTTGATGTTATAACCGGTCGTCGGGTTCTGCTGATGGCCGGTCATGCCGGTGATGGAGTTATCCAGGATAATCACGGTAGAATTGCTCTGGTTATAGGCGATGTTGGCAAGGCCCGTCATACCGGAATGCATAAACGTCGAATCGCCAATGACAGCTACCGTCTTGCCTTCCGCCTCCTTGCCCAACGCCTTGTTGAAGCCGTGGAGCGAAGAAATGGAAGCACCCATGCACAGCGTCATCTCCATCGCGCCCAGCGGAGCAACCGCGCCCAGCGTATAACAGCCGATGTCACCGAGTACGGTACACTTATTCTTTTTCAGTGTGTAGAACAGGCCGCGGTGCGGACATCCGGCGCACATCACCGGCGGGCGCGGCGGCATGGTTTCATCCAGCTTCTTGCCCTGCGGCACCGGCATGCCGAGCTTTTGTGCAATCAGGTTTTGGGAAAATTCGTCCTCCATCGGCAGGACATCCTTGCCGGTAACCTCCAGACCCAGACGCTTGCAATGGTCTTCGATAATCGGATCCAGCTCCTCGATGACAACCAGCTTATCTACCTTTGCCGCGAAATCGAGGATCAGTTTTTCCGGCAACGGATTGATCATGCCGAGCTTGAGCACCGACGCCTTGTCACCAAATACTTCCTTGGCATACTGATAGCACGTGCTCGAGGTGATGACGCCAATGGCGGTATCCGCCATTTCCACGCGGTTAAATTCGCAGTTTTCCGCATAGGCAATCAGGTCGCGCGTGCGCTGCTCTACCAGCGGATGGCGCCGCTTGGCATTGCCCGGCATCATGACATACTTGGCAATGTCCTTCTGATACGGCTTTTCGGGCGGCGTGATGCGCTCGCCCGGCTCGACAATGCTCTGCGAATGCGCAACGCGGGTGCACATCTTGATGATCACCGGCGTGTCAAACTGCTCCGACAGCTCGAAGGCGCGCATGGTAAACGCACGCGCTTCTGCCGAATCCGACGGCTCCAGCATCGGGATTTTGGAGGCAATCGCATGGTGGCGGGAATCCTGCTCGTTCTGCGAGGAGTGCATGCCTGCGTCATCCGCTACTACGATAACCATACCTGCGTTGACGCCGGTATAAGAAACCGTAAACAACGGGTCCGCCGCTACATTCAGGCCAACATGCTTCATACCACAAAAACTGCGCTTGCCGGCAAGACAGGCGCCGAAGGCAACTTCCATGGCGACCTTCTCGTTCGGCGCCCATTCGCAATACATCTCGTCATATTTTGCAGCTTCTTCCGTCACTTCTGTGCTCGGGGTTCCCGGGTAACTGGAAACCACGCTGCATCCGGCTTCATATAAGCCGCGGGCAACCGCCTGATTGCCCAGCATCAGCTGTTTCATACGTATTTATCCCTTCCTTAAACAATGTAGTGGCCAGCCCGCTGACACCAGTGTGCCGGCTTGATCACAGTTTATCTGTCTTCCTCCTCAGCAATCTGCTCGGTCAGCCCGCGCAGCACGCCGGTGCCAGAGGACAGCATCCGGCTGACCCGGCTGATCGTTGCGCTGCTCGCACCGGTCTTATTGAGGATATCGTTGTAAATGTTGCCCTGCGAGAGCAAAACAGCCACATCAAAGCGCTGCTCCATTGCCCTTGCCTCCGACACCGTGCAGAGGTCTTCAAAAAACATTCTGCATTCATCAACGGTTTTCAGCTTCAGGATATTTTCATATAGAGCCTCGCTCGGCTCCTTGTGATCTAGTTTGGCCATGCGGCACCCCTCCTGTTGCTGCCAGAAAAGACAGCGAAACTCTTGACGCTTTCACATTTAAGTTTAACACAACAAAGCGTCACAGTAAACCATTTTTTGTGGATTTTCACAACCGCAGCCGTCCCACACAGCAATCGGCTGCAAAAAACAGCTCCTGCGCAACCGCAGGAGCCGCAATCCATATACGGGTATCACCCTTCATATTTAACCTTCATTTTCCTTTGCAACCAGATTTTCCACATTGTACATCTGGCGGAGCTTCGGCTTTTCAATCTTGCCGGTCGGGTTGCGCGGGATGTCTGCGAAAATAATATTCACCGGGCGTTTGTAGCGCGGGAGCTTCATGCAGAACGCACGGATCTCCTCCTCTGTGCAGGTGAAGCCCTCCTTCACCTCGATGATGGCCGCAGTGACCTCACCCAAGCGCTGATCCGGCATACCAATCACAGCGACATCCTTGACCGACGGATGTGCGCGCAGGAAATCCTCAATCTGCACCGGATAGATATTCTCGCCGCCGCTGATGATGACGTCCTTCTTTCGGTCTACCAAGAAATAGAAGCCGTCTTCGTCCTGCCGCGCCATATCGCCAGTAAACAACCACCCATCGCGCAGCGTTTCCGCTGTCGCCTTTTCATCACGGTAATAACAAGTCATCACGCCAGGGCCTTTGACACACAGCTCACCAACCTGACCGCGCTGCACCTCGGCGCCGTTCTCATCCACAATTTTTGCCTTCCAGCCAAAGCCCGGCACACCGATCGCGCCGACCTTGTGGATGTTTTCCACGCCCAGATGGACGCAGCCCGGCCCGATGGATTCGCTGAGGCCATAGTTGGTGTCGTATTGATGGTTCGGGAAATATCCCTTCCAACGCCGGATCAGGGACGGCGGCACCGGCTGTGCGCCAATGTGCATTAAGCGCCACTGCTTCAGCTGATAATCCTCCAGCTTAAAATCGCCGCGGTCAAGCGCATCCAGGATGTCCTGCGCCCACGGGACCAGCAGCCACACAATCGAACATTTTTCCTGCGAAACCGCTTCGAGCACATATTTCGGCTTGGTGCCCTTGAGCAGCACGGCCTTGCCGCCGGAGATCAGGCTGCCAAACCAGTGCATCTTTGCGCCGGTATGGTACAGCGGCGGGATGCACAGGAAAACGTCTTCCTTTGTCTGCCCGTGATGCGCCTGCTCCACGCGTGCCGAATGCATCAGGCTTTCATGGTTATGTAAAATCGCCTTCGGGAAGCCGGTCGTGCCGGAAGAGAAATAAATCGCAGCGTTGTCGTCGTCGCGGATATCGACCAGCGGCGCCTGACTCGAACAGTTTGCCGCCAGCGAGCTATAGTCCTCCGCCCAGCTTGGGCATCCGCCCTCGCCCAGATAGAACATCAGACGGTGCTGGCACAGCTCATCCGCAATCGGTTCCAGACGGCCGATAAAGTTGTTGCCGAACACAATGACGTCTACCTCCGCCAGATCGGCGCAATATTTGATCTCATCCGTATCATACCGGAAGTTAAACGGCACGGCCAGCGCACCTGTCTTGAGCACACCGAAATAAATCGGCAGCCATTCCAGGCAGTTCATAAGCAGGATGGCAACCTTGTCCCCCTTTTTGACGCCGCGGCTGAGCAGCAGGTTGGCAAAGCGGTTCGCCTTTTCGTCGAACACACGCCAGGTGATCTCCCGGCGGTAGCTGGTGGCCGGCGTCGGCTCCATCAGGTCAAATTCCTTCCAGGTTACGCGGCGGATTTCCTTGATTTCGGGATTTAATTCAACAAGCGCAATATCGTCGCCGTACAGCTTGCTGTTTTTCTCCAATAGGTCTGTAATAGGCATTCTGTATGTTCGGTCCTTCCTCTTTTGGTATCTTCTCTTTGTCTTCGCAGTCCTCGCGCTTTTCTGATTTAAAGCGCAACTCTTTTACATATAAAAGTAGCATAAGCCGGAAAAAAAGTCAAATGTTTTGCAGCATTTCCTGCAGCCTCCAAATCCGAACGTTTGTACGAAATTGGTTGCGTTCAGTCCGCAGCCATGGTATCATACCAATAAGAAAACCTGTTGGGAGGAATGATGCCATGGAACAGCAGACCTTTTGGAGCAATGCAGACACGCAGCCGCTGGCGGCGCGGCTGCGCCCGCAATCGCTGGAGGAATTTGTCGGACAAACCCACCTTCTGGGCGAAGGCAAGGTATTGCGCCGCCTAATTGAAGCGGACCGGATCTCCTCCATGATTTTCTGGGGGCCGCCGGGCGTCGGCAAAACCACGCTCGCCCGCATCATTGCCAACCGCACCCGCGCAGCGTTCATCGATTTTTCCGCTGTGACCAGCGGCATCAAAGAGATCCGCGCCGTCATGCAGCGCGCGGAGGACAACCGGCGGTTCGGGGACAAAACCATTGTCTTTGTCGATGAGATCCATCGATTCAACAAGGCGCAGCAGGATGCGTTTTTGCCGTTTGTCGAAAAAGGCAGTATCATTTTGATCGGCGCCACAACGGAAAACCCCTCCTTTGAGGTCAACGGCGCATTGCTGTCGCGCTGCAAGGTATTCGTGCTGCAAGCGCTCACAACCGAGGAACTTACCGCCCTGCTCGACCGCGCGCTGCACGATCCTCGCGGCTTCGGCGGGCAGCCCGTCCATATGCCGCCGGACATGCTGAAGATGATCGCGGCTTTCGCCAACGGCGACGCCAGGGCAGCCCTGTCCACATTAGAAATGGTCGTGCTCAACGGCGATACCGACGGCAGCGCGATTACCATAACGCCGGAAATATTGGAACAGTGCACCTCCAAAAAATCTTTGCTATATGACAAATCCGGCGAAGAGCATTACAACCTGATCTCCGCCCTGCACAAATCCATGCGCAACTCCGACCCGGATGCCGCCGTATACTGGCTGGCCCGTATGCTCGAGGCCGGCGAAGACCCCCTGTATATCGCCCGCCGCGTCACCCGCTTTGCCAGCGAGGATATCGGGCTTGCCGACCCGCGGGCGTTGGAAACCGCTGTTGCCGCCTATCAGGCGTGCCACTTCATCGGTATGCCGGAATGCTCGGTACATTTGACACAGGCGGTCGTATACATGTCGATGGCGCCCAAATCCAATGCGCTGTATATGGCATATGAATCCGCCAAAAAGGACGCGCTGTCACAACTGGCGGAGCCGGTGCCGCTGGTCATCCGCAATGCGCCAACCCGCCTGATGAAAGATCTGCATTACGGCGAGGGTTACCAATACGCCCACAATTCGGCCGCAAAGCTCACCAATATGCAGTGCCTACCGGATTCGCTGCTAGGGACGGAATATTATCACCCCACCGAACAGGGCGTGGAAGCCAAGTACAAAGCCCGCCTGGAACAGATCAAGCTATGGAAAAAGCAGCACACATAACGCATCAAAAAAACCACGTCCTACCGTTTTCGCCGGTAAAGCGTGGTTTTTTCTGTTTCATCAGGCGTCTATATCCTCCGGATGGTCCGTCGTTTCCGCAAGCTGCTGCGCTGCGCCCGCCTGTCTTGCATGCACCAGATCGATCGTATAATCGACCAGCCGTTCCGCAGCATCAGGATGTCCAATGGCGCGGATGGCTTCGTGCACCAGGCGCAGGCGCGCCGGGCTGTTGAACAGGTGATACAGCGCATCGTCCAGCGGGAACGTTTTGGTTACACGGGACGCAATGCCGTTGTTCATCAAAAATTCCACATTGCGCTCTTCCTGTCCCGGAATCGGATGGATCAAAATCATCGGCAGCCCTTTTGCAATGGCTTCTGATACCGTCAGACCGCCCGGCTTGGTGATGATGCAATCCGCCGCGCTCATGAGCACTTCGACATTGTCCACAAATCCCATCACCAAAATGCTGCATTTGCCGCGGTAATTTTCCCGGAACGCACGCAGGCGGCGGTATGTGCGTTTGTTGTTGCCGCACACCACCAGGATCTGAAAGTTCATCTTCAGTTCGGTAATTTTCCGGACAATCTTTGTGCTGTTGCCATAGCCCATGCTGCCGCTCATCACCAGGATCGTCGGCCGGTCCGGCGAAATGCCAAGCTGCGCGCAGGCGTCCTCCCGCCTGATGTCCCGGTTAAATTTCGGGTGGATCGGGATCCCAAACGGCAAAATCCGTTCTTCCGGAATGCCGCGCTTGACCGCAGCATGCGTAATCAACTCGCTCGCCGTGACCAGCCCGTCCATATGCAGAACATCCTCCCAGTACGGGTGGATGCAGTAATCGGTCGCAATGCCGATGCTCGGCGCCGCTACCATCCCCCGCTGCTTCATCTGGCTGACCAAATGGGCCGCCAGCACATGCGTGCATAGAATGGCATCCGGCTCAAAATTATCTACCAGATGCTCAAATTTGAACGCGCCAAGCGTATTGACGATCTTGACGATGTTCATTTTGTTCAGTTTTTCCTTATTTTTGGTCGTTTTATCATAAAACAGCCGGTACAATTCCGGCGTATATTTCGAGGAAAGCAGATAGCCCTTTGCCAAGGCCTTTTGTATCATTTTGCTGATATATTCATATACATCTACAATTTTGGTTTCTGCACCTCTGCCCTCGAACAAATCCGCCAGCGCCTTTGCCGTGGCATGATGCCCATATCCGGCAGTGACGGTCAGCAGCAGAATTTTCATATTTCACACTCCTTATCGTTATATTTTACCCTATCCGGATAAGAAGTGCAATCCATATCTTTCCGCAGACGTCAGAACGCGGCAGGCTTCTCCGTCTTGTGCGAAATGGTGCGCTGATATTCGCCCAATACCTTTTGTTCCAGCTCCTCCCGCAGCAGCGGGCCGACCGGATGTACAATATCGCGGTAATGCCCGTCCGGCATCCGGCGCGACGGCATAGCAAGGAACAGCCTGTCCGGGCCGTCGATCACTTTGATATCATGCACGGCAAACGTCTGGTCGAACGTAACCGATACCAAGGCCCGCAGCCTGCCGGTCTCATGCAGCTGCCGGAAATGAATGTCTGTAATTTCCATATTGTGTACTCCTTTTGCCACTTTTACCGTATTGTAACCTTTTTTCTTCGCAGAATCTATTTATATTCTGCCCGTTTTGTCATATAATATGCATAGCGGTTTTGCTCCGCTGACCGGATGGCAGCCGTTTTTTTGCGGCCTGCGATCTATGATTACACGAAACCACAGGTTTCTGCTTTATTTATTGGAGGCATTTGAGTCATGTCTGACTTTTCCTTACATTCCTATGTAGCTGAACATAAGACCATCCACCTTGTCGGCATCGGCGGCGTTTCAATGTCCGCGCTGGCAGAGCTTCTGCTCCACCTGGGCGCAGTTGTCACCGGCTCCGACCGGACGCAGTCCGCTGTCACGGACAAGCTATCTGCCCTCGGCGCAAGCATTACATATGCGCACCTTCCGGAAAATGTAGAGGGTGCCGATCTCGTCATCCGCACTGCCGCCGTACACGATGACAACCCGGAAATTATGCGCGCACATGCACGCGGCATCCCGGTTGTGGAACGCGCGCAGGCATGGGGCTCCATCATGCTCGGATACCGCAACGCGGTATGTGTTGCCGGTACCCATGGCAAAACGACCACAACCTCGATGCTCACCCTGATCGGCATGCACTGCGGCATCGACCCCACGGTCATGGTCGGAAGCCACCTGCCTGCCATCGATGGCACGCTGCGCATCGGCGCACACGACTGCTTTATCGCAGAATCGTGCGAATACACCAATTCCTTCCTCAGTTTCCATCCGACGGTGGCCGTCGTCCTCAATGTAGAAGAGGATCACCTGGACTTCTTCAAGGGCATCGACGACATCATCCATTCGTTCCACCGTTTCTGTTCGCTTGTTCCGGAAACCGGCGCCATTGTGGTCAACCACGACTCTGCCAACGCGATGCGCGCTGTCGAAGGGATCGACCGCACCTGCATCACATTCGGTTCGACACCGGAGGCAGACGTATATCCCCAAAACATCGTGGACGACCATGGGTATTACCGCTTTGACGTCATGCACAAAGGCGATCTGTTCGCCCATATCGATCTTTCTGTCCCCGGCTACCACAACATGCTCAACGCGTTGGCTTCCTGTGCAGTCTGTCTGTTCCTCGGCCTGGATGCATCGTCCGCCGCGGAGGGCCTGCACGCCTTTACCGGCTCCTCCCGCCGTTTCCAGCTGACCGGCCGCATGTCCAATGGCGCTATGGTCGTCGACGACTACGCCCATCATCCGACCGAAATGATGGCGACGCTCAAAACCGCGCGGGAAATGAATTACGACCGCATCATATGCGTCTTCCAGCCACACACCTACTCCCGCACCAAAGCGCTCTTGCCACAGTTTATCGAAGCGTTAAAGCTGTGCGACAAAGCAATCCTGGCGGATATCTATGCCGCCCGGGAGCAAAACACGTTTGGCATCAGCTCCACGGCCATTGCCGACGCGCTGGATGGCGGCGAGTACTACGATTCGTTTGAAAAAATCGAGGCCCGCCTGCGCGAGATCGCCCAGCCTGGCGACCTGATCCTTACCATGGGCGCCGGCAACGTCAATACCATCGGAACTGCGATCTGTAGCAAATAAGTCAAAAAAACAAAAGCCGCTCGTCTGAGCGGCTTTTCTGTTGCTTATGCCAGCCCGCGCCTGCGCCTGGCAATGTTGATCGGCCCTTCCTGCATCCGTTTGAGACAGCCCAGCAGGCGGTTGGTGCCCAAGATCACGCAGGCCTCCGGATCCTCCGGCGCATGCGTTTCCAGCCCCATCTCATGTGACAAATACCGGTCCATGCCATACAGCCTGGAACCGCCTCCTGCGAGTACAATCCCGGTTTCTGTCAAATCGCCCACCAGCTCGGGCGGCGTGGTTTCCAGCAGGCCGCAGACTGCGGTCAAAATCTGTTCTGCCTGCTCGCGCAGCACTGGGACCAGCTCTTCGGCTGTCACCGTTTCACAGGCCGGAAGGCCATTGGACGCGCGCCTGCCGCGTACCTCCATGGACAGCGATTCGTCGCGCGGTGCAACGCCGCCGATGCCACACTTGATCTGCTCCGCCGTGGATAAGCCGATCAGCAGGTCATGCCGTTGCTTCATGTATTCCTGTATCGCGTCGTCGCAGCTGTCACCTGCAATGCGGATGGATACCGCCCGCACAACAGCTCCCATCGAAATGACGGCGATATCGGTTGTCCCACCGCCAATATCGATGACCAGCGTCCCTTTGGGGCTTGCAGAATCCACACCTGCCCCGGCAGCTGCCGCTACCGGCTGCTCCATCAGATACACGCGCGCCGCCCCGGCCTGTAAGCCCGCATCGACCACGGCGCGTTCCTCCAGTTCTGATACCAACGGCGGCACACAGATGAGCAGATTGGGCCGCAGCACATTGCCCGCCCCGGCCCGTTTGAGAAATACCCGTATCATAGCTGCCGTGATCTCGCAATCCGTGATGACACCGCCGCGCACTGGACGCACGGCAAGCAGCGTCTCCGGTGTCCTGCCCAGCATATCGCGCGCCTTTTGCCCCACGCTGACAACCTGTCCGCCTTTTCTCCCGATTGCAACGACAGACGGCTCGCGCAAGACAATTCCTTTTCCCTGTCGGTACAGCAGTACCGACGATGTACCCAAATCCATCGCATAATCAAACATCCTGTGTTCCTCGCTTTCCCGGAAAAGCTGCTGCTTCTCCCTTATGTCCGTACGGTTACACAACAGTATATGCCAGCCCGGACAGCAATGATACACAGGATTGGTTATGTTTCGTTCGACAAATTCAGCCGCATTACGCGCCGGCTTTCGCAGCTGCCAACACCCATACGGATTGCGCACCCGCCTGCTTGAGCAACGACGCGCAGATACCTGCTGTCGCGCCGGTTGTGACGATATCATCGACCAGCAGGACGGTTTGTCCGTGCAGCTGTATGCCGCTGCGCAGCTGATAGGATGCGGCTGCATTGTCCCATCGGTCCGCCGCATGCAGCGTAGATTGCTGCTTGGAACGCAGCTTACGCCGGAGCATACGCATAAATGGGACATTCCAAGCGTTCGCCAGCTCGTTTGCCAACGCTTCACTTTGGTTGTAGCCGCGGTTGCGGATGCGCATCCCGCCTGACGGCACACAGGTAATGACATCTGGCCGCGGCATATTGCGCAGCTCCCACGCCTGCCGCATCAGCCCGGCCAGCGGACGGATCGTCTGGTTGCCATATGATCGAAATTTCATCCGGATGAGCGCTTGCCGCAAATCATCGCGGTACTTGCCCGCACAAATCACGGCGTCCACACCCTCCGGCGGCGTACAATAGACCGTTTTCATCTCTGCTTCGGCCTGTTCCCGACAATCCGGACACAAACCGCCCTGTCGCTCGGAAATCCAGCCGCCGCACAGCAGACAGCGTGTCGGGAATAATACGGACATGCTCATTCCTCTCCGATTCCTATTTGTTCCGGCTCCGGCATACTGCGGATGAGCCGGGCGCGCAGCGCACTGTACCGGCGGTTGCGCGTATTGGTATTTACCATGGTTTCGGTCACCTGCGGATCGCCCACCAGCACCAACAGCTTTTTGGCACGCGTGATGGCGGTGTACAGGATGTTGCGGGTCTGCAAGCGCTTGCCGACCCCGCTCGGCAGCGCGACGATGACCGCTTCAAATTCGCTGCCCTGCGATTTGTGCACGGTCATGGCATATGCAAGCTCCAGCTCCCCGAGCATATCAAACGTATAGTGCGCCAGCTTGTCGTCAAACTGGATCAGCATATTTTCCTCTGTAAGGGAGATGCCGACAATGCGTCCGACGTCGCCGTTGAACATCCCGGAGCCGTCCTCCGCAGGGTTGTCTTCCTTTTCCCACACGATATCATAGTTGTTGCGCACCTGCATGACACGATCCCCCAGGCGGAATACTGTATCACCATAGCGTTTTTCCGGCTTGGCAGCATCCGGTGGGTTTAACGCCTCCTGCAGCATGCGGTTAAGCTGCTGTGTCCCAGCCGCCTGCTTCCTGGACGGCGTCAGCACCTGGATCTGATCCGGTGTAAAGCCATAATAATCCGGCAGCCGCTTGCGGCACAGCTCGACCACCGTCTGCATGACATCCTCCGGCCTGCGCTGTTTCATAATAAAGAAATCGCCGTCCCGGCCACCCCCAACTGGCATCTCCCCATGGTTGATCGCATGTGCATTGCGCACGATAGCGCTTTGCTGCGCCTGGCGGAAGATTTCATCCAGCTCGATGGTATGGATGCGGTTGGAGCCGATGCAGTCGCGCAGAAAATTTCCCGGCCCGACCGGCGGCAGCTGATCCGCATCGCCGACAAGGACCAAGCGGGTTCCCGGGCGCAATGCTTCCAACAGCGCCTGCATCAGCACAATATCGATCATGGAAACCTCATCCAATATAACCACGTCGCATTCGAGCGGGTTTTCTTTGTTGCGCGCAAAAACTGCCCGGGTTTCCGCGCCACGGTAGCCCGCTTCGAGCAGCCGATGGATGGTCTTTGCCTCGCGTCCGCACAGCTCGCTCAGCCGTTTTGCTGCGCGGCCGGTTGGCGCGGCCAGCACAACATCCAGCCCAATGGCGTCGTAAAATTCCAGCATCCCGCGGACGGTTGTGGTTTTGCCGGTGCCCGGGCCGCCGGTCAGGATCACCAGGCCGTATTTTGCCGCCCATTCGATCGCCTGCCGCTGACGCGGCGCATACGTGATCGCGCCGTTTTGCTCCAGCGTGTCCAGCAGTTCGCCGATGTCAAATTCATATTCATATTGCGTATCCGACAGCTCCGCCAGATAATCCGAAACATATACCTCCGCCTCATGCATCGGGTTGAGATACACAGCCTCCCGACGGCAGATATTTTCGCAGACCAGCTGCCCCATATCCTGCAGCTGTGTAAAATTCGCCTCCAACACCTCTGCTTCCGGCTCAAAGCCGTCCTGATCCTGCAACAGTTTTCCGGCAGTTGCCAATAATTTATTCTTGGGGATAAACGTATGCCCATTGCTCAAATTAAACTGTAACGTATACAAAATACCGGCCTGGATACGTTCCGTACTGTCCCACGGCATCCCCTGCGACAGTGCGAGATGGTCCGCCAAATCAAATGACACCGCAAAATCCTCCCCGCAAAGCAGATATGGATTTTCCAGTACATGGTCAATCGCGGTATCCTTATAGCGTTTGTACAGCCGCGCCGCCAACTGCGGCGGAAGCTGGTTTTCCATCAAAAATTCCATCAGCCGCCGCATGGAGGTCTGATGCCGGAATTGTTCGCCGATGGCTTCCGCTTTGCGCGCGGTAATACCGGTGATGCTGCTCAAGCGTTCCGGTTCATTCGCCATAACAGAGAACGTTTCCTCGCCAAACCGATCTGCAATTTTGCGCGCAAGCTTGGGGCCGATCCCTTTGATAATACCGGAGGACAGATAATCCGCAATGCCTTTGACGGTTGCCGGCATCCGACGCTCAAAATAATCCGTCTGGAACTGCTCGCCATACGACGCATGGGTGACCCAATGCCCTGTCAGCATCAGCTCTTCGCCCAAGCAGATTTGCGGCAGTGTACCTACCGCCGTCACCTCTTCGCCATCGTCTGCAATCAGGCGGATGACTGCATAGCCGTTATCTTCATTTTGATAAATGACTGTATCAACCGTACCATTGATACTCAGCAGTTCCTGCTCCATATCCTGTCCCTCCGTTTGCTTTGCTGCCTGTCCATTAATTATATCACATGGCCAAGCAGAACGCAAAAAAGCAACCGATTCTCTCGGTTGCTTTCCTGGAGCGGATGACGAGGCTCGAACTCGCTACCTCCACCTTGGCAAGGTGGCGCT
>JAUNIY010000204.1 GCA_030523305.1 Eubacteriales bacterium | reverse complement strand
GTGCGGATACGTCCTTCAGGCTCTTGCCATAGGAACCGATTGCGGTTCTTTTTGCGCTGCAAATATAAACATTCATTTGCAAAATTCTCCTTTTTTGAAATATGGTTAACTATCAAATAACAGCGGGAAAACGGACAGGCCGGGGACGGCTGCGAACCCGTTTCCCCACTGTGATGATACCATGCAATTAGTCGTTTGCCAGGCCCATCGGCTCGTCGCGGAAAATGCGCTCGTCCATCAGCTTGATGGTGCCATCTTCCTGATAAGCGATCTGCGGAACGAATTCCATCTGATCCAGGATCTGGGTCTGCAGGTCAATACCCGGTGCGATTTCGATCAGCGTAACGCCTTCCGGACGTAGCTCAAAGACAGCGCGCTCGGTGATGTACAGTACCGGCTGATGTACCTTGTTTGCGTAGACGCCGGAGAAGGTGATGTGCTCTACTTCCTTGACAAACTTCTTCTTTGCGCCTTCCTGCAGGATATGGATCTTGCCGTCGGCAACTTCGACTTTCAGGCCCTTTGCTGTAAAGGTGCCGCAGTAGCAAACCTTCTTTGCGTTTTGGGTGATGTCGACGAATCCGCCGGAACCAGCCAGACGGGTGCCGAACTTGGATACGTTTAGGTCGCCATTCGGCGCGGTCTCTGCCAGACCCAGGAATGCGATGTCCAGGCCGCCGCCCTGATAGAAGTCAAACTGGACGTTGTGCTCCAGAATTGCTTCTGCATTGGCGGAAGCGCCGAACTGCGGGCCGGCAAGCGGAATACCGCCGATCGGGCCTGCCTCTACGGTCAGTGTCATTTTGTCTGCGATGCCTTCTTCTGCGGCAACATTGGAGATCTGCTCCGGCATACCGGTGCCCAGGTTGACGATGGCGTCATCCGGCAGCTCCATAGCGGCGCGGCGTGCAACAACCTTGCGCTGGTTCAGTGGGATCGTCGGGATCGCATCCAGCGGGATGGTATACTCGCCGGCAGCAGAACCGTCGTACGGAACGCCGATGCACTGCATGTTGTCCTCCTCGGTGCCGACAACGACAGCGTCAACATAGATGCCCGGGATCTTGACCAGCTTCGGATCCAGCGCGCCGGCTGCTACGATCTTCTCAACCTGGACAATAACCTTGCCGCCGGAGTTCTTGCAAGCCTGTGCCATTGCCGTGGAGTCCAGCGGGCCAACTTCTCTATGTACGGTGCAGTTGCCGCGCTCATCGCAGTAGGAAGCGCGCAGGAATACCACATCGATCGGGAAGCCCTTGTACAGCAGGCGCTCCTGGCCTTCGATCTCGATGAGCTTGACCAGGTCTTCCTTGGTGACGTCGTTCAGCTTGCCGCCGCCGTTGCGCGGGTCAGCGAAGGTGTACAGGCCAACATGGGTGATGGTGCCGACGTTGTGTGCAGCGATGTCGCGGTACATGTGGGTAATAACGCCCTGCGGCAGGTTATATGCCTCGATCTTGTTCTCCAGTGCCAGCTTGCCCAGCCCTGGTGCACGGTCCCAGTGGCCGCCGACAACGCGCTTGACCATACCCTCGTGTGCGAAATGGTCGCCGCCGGAGCCTGGTGTGCCGCGGTAGCCCTGGCCTGCTGCATAGAACAAGGTCAGATCGCGCGGATGTCCAGTCTCAACAAAACGCTTTTCCACTGCTTTCGACAGGGTTTCCGGGCAAGCGCAGCTGACGAAACCGCCGGTTGCGATGGTGTCGCCGTCCTTGACCAGCATAACCGCCTCTTCGGGGGTTAAAACCTTGACTTTCTTCATGTGGTATCAATCCTTTCTCCTAAAATCCAATGATGTGAATCATGATGACACTAAAAATGATAATCAGGCGAGCGTTGCAATTTGTGCAGCTGCGCCATCCGCTTCTTCCTGGCTGGCGCATACGATGCGGTGGGTGGCCGAAATGTCCTCATATAAATAGGGGCATCCGGTACAGCCGCGCAGAATGAGCAATACGTCATAGCGCTTGCCGTCCTCCGGGTAGGAGAATTCGGCCACACCCGCAAGATCGCCTGCAATCCTGCGGTATGCCTTCCCACGGTCGTACAGTGGATTGCAGCCGCCGCAGAATTTTACCGTACAGTGAAGCATAGTATACCTCTTCCAATTCGTGGTAACCGGTGCAAACGGACAGACAGGCACCCACAGAGAATGCTCTATGAGTGCCTGTTGTCACAAGTATTACCGGAAATTCAGCACCGTTTGTCGGGGATGAATCAGTCGATGCGGGCAATTGCCTTGGCCAGTGCCTTTTTCTGCTCCATGTTGCTCTGACGTGCAATCATGATGCGCTGCGCCTGCGGGGAGCCTGCGCCATGCATGGACTCTGGCAGATAACCGACGGCTGCGGTACCCATCGTGATGTTCTCGATCAGACGCAGCACACGCATACGGTCGATGGTCGGAACGGATGCAACGCCCTTCAGGTATTTCTCGATATAATCATGGGTTACCGGGTTTCTGTAGTCCGCCTCGGACGGCTGGGTAACCATCAGGCCACCTGCCAGATCCTGTGCCAGACGAGCGATGTCATACGGGAAACGGGTAACGTTCTGCTTGCAGACGTTTGCCAGCAGCAGGTTAATCAGATAGTTGCCGGACTTGGTCGGTGCGCCCTGGGAAGAACATGCAATGCCGCATGCATACAGCGTCTCATTCAGATGGATCATCTCAATGATCTTGTCCTTGACATGGGAAGCCTTTGCACAGCCTGCCATCTCAACGGCCAGCTGGGTTGCGCCGATCAGGACGTCGCCCACGCCAACCTTGCATCCGCCGTAGGACTGGCGATGGTAGCCGGCAAAACGCTCAACGATCATGCCGGCAAACTTTACCTCGCCATTGAGGAAGATGCGGTCATTCGGAACGAATACATGGTCGAAAATAACCAGGACTTCGTGGCCGCCATACAGCTTGTTGCCAACATCGATGTCGTTATATTCCTCCAGCTTGCGGGTATCGCAGGACTGGCGGCCGTAAATCAGGGTGATGCCCTCGGAATCGGTCGGGATAGCGAAAGAAATTGCATAATCCTCGTCGCCCTCACGCATGGAGATGGTCGGCATAACCAGGACTTCATGGGAGTTGACAAAGCCGGTCTGATGTGCCTTTGCGCCGGTTACGTAAACGCCGTCCGCAGTGCGCTCAACAACATGCAGGAACAGGTCCGGGTCAGCCTGCTTGGACGGAGCCAAACCGCGGTCGCCCTTCACGTCGGTCATTGCGCCGTCAACTGCGAGGTCTTCATTCTGTACGCGGGTCAGGAACTTGACAAAGTTTTCATGGTACTTGGTGCCGCATGCCTCGTCGATTTCGTAGGTGGAGG
>JAUNIY010000033.1:7764-20235 GCA_030523305.1 Eubacteriales bacterium | reverse complement strand
GTTTACCTTCACAGCGGAATACATCGGCGGGAGCTGCTGCTGCTCCCCCTGCATGGCGCGCACCGCAGCCTGCAGCTGCTGCATATCTGCGGTTTTGCCGGAGCGTGCCATTTCTGTCCCGGTGCTGTCCTGCGTATCGGTCGCATAGCCGAGGGCAAAACCTGCGACATATTCCTTTGCCTGTGCCGCCGCCAAATCGGCGGCCTTGGTTGCGCCGCCGACAAACACCGGCAGCACGCCGGTCGCCATCGGGTCGAGCGTGCCGCCATGCCCGATCCGCCGTTCGTGCAGGATACCGCGCAGCTTGGCCACAACGTCAAACGACGTAAAATCCTGCGGCTTATTGATAATCAAAACGCCGTTATAGCGTGCTTCATGCTTCGCCACGGTACACCTTTTCTGTCGCGTCCAGCATACGCCGGATTGCCTCTTCCGATCCACATGGCAGGGTTGCGCCCGCCGCGCGCAGATGCCCGCCGCCACCGAGCTGCATGCAGATCGCCGCCGCATCGACTTCCTTGGTCGTGCGGACAGAAACCTTGGTCTGCCCGTCATCCAGCTCGGTCAAGGTCAGCCCAACCTCGACGCCCTCGATCTGGCGCGGAATACCGGCGATGGCGTCCAGATCATCCCAATCCGCGCCGGTGCGTTTGCGATCCTCCAACCGGATCAGCGCAACCGCGATCTTGTTGTCATGATAAAACGTCATGCTGCTGAACAGCATCCGCTCGATCTCATACCGCGCGCGCGATTTGGTTTCAAACAGGGCGCGGTTGATCTCGCCGCCGTCCACCCCAGCATCCAAGCATTTTGCCGCCACCAGATGGGTATTGGCCGTGGTGTTGGAAAACTTAAAGCAGCCGGTATCGGTGGACGCACCGACATAAATGCCGGCTGCAATCTCTTTGTCCAGCTCAATCCCCATGGCTTCGATGACTTCGCAGACAATTTCCGCACACGCGGCATAATGCCCGCCCACCAGGTTCACCTTGCCAAAGCCGGTATTCGAGCCGTGATGGTCGATCACGACGTCAACACGGTCCGCATAGCAAGCCATTTCTGGCGGGAGCATGTCCGGTGCGGCGCAATCTACCGACACGACGCAATCCGGCACATACCCCTCCGGCGCATAAAACGGCGCGATATATCCGCCATATCGGCGCGTGACGCCTTTGTTTTCCGCTGTATACGCGGTCTTGCCTGCCTTGCGCAGCGCAAGGCACAGCGCACCTGCGCAGCCGGTCGTATCACCATCCGGGCGGCGGTGCGTCAGGATCAGAAAGCGGTCGCTGCGCTGCAATACCGCAGCTGTTTGGGATACCGTTCCAATCACAGCTTCCCCTCCCGCTCCAAATTGTGCAGCACATCGTTGATGTGCGCGCCGTGGGTGATGGAATCATCCAGCGTGAACACAATCTCCGGTGCATACCGCATCCGGATTTTGGCGGCGCATGCGCGGCGCAAATAGCCGCCTGCGGATTTCAGCCCGCGCATGACATCCTTTTTCTGCTGTTCGGTGCCAAACACGCTGATATATGCCTTGGCATAGCGCAAATCGCCGGTTACCTCACAGCGTGTGACGGAAACCATCGCTTCATGCACCCGCGGATCCTTCAGCGTCCGGATGGCCTCTGACAACGCCTTCTGGAATTCGTCGCTGATGCGTTCGCTCCTCTGAGACATAATCCATTTCTCCTTCTAACATAACAACCGCAGGCAGGCGGCGATTGATTTGACGCGCCTACCTGCGGTTTCCCATTGCTTTTTATACCTTGATCTGCTCCATCACGAAGGACTCGATGATGTCGCCTTCCTTCAGATCGTTGTAGTTTTCAATGCCCATGCCGCATTCATAGCCTGCCGCAACTTCCTTCACGTCGTCCTTGAACCGCTTGAGCGAATTCAGATGGCCCTCGTGAATGACAATACCGTCACGCACAATGCGTACCTCACAGGCGCGGACGATCTTGCCGTCCTGGACATATGCGCCTGCAATCGTGCCAACACCGGAAACCTTGAAGGTCTGACGAATCTCGGCGTGACCGACCACAACTTCCTTGAATTTCGGATCGAGCATACCCTTCATCGCCTGCTCCATCTCTTCGATGCAGTCGTAGATGACGCGATAGGTGCGGATCTCAACGCTCTGATCGTGCGCAGAATCTGCCGCTGCGCGCTCCGGACGGACGTTAAAGCCGACGATAATCGCATTGGAAGCGGCAGCCAGCATGATATCCGATTCGTTGATTGCGCCTACTGCGCCGTGGATGACATTGACGCGCACTTCATCATTGGACAGCTTAACCAGCGATGCGCGGACAGCCTCCACAGAACCCTGTACATCCGCTTTGATGATGATGTTCAGATCCTTCATATTGCCCTGCTGGATGGTATCGAACAGGTTTTCCAGCGTGACCTTCTGCATGGCCTTGTTGCGTTCTTCCTTCTCCTGTTCCTTGCGCTGCTCAACCAGCTCGCGCGCCATGCGTTCGTTATCGACCGCATAGAACACGTCGCCGGCATCCGGCACGTCGCCCAAGCCGATGATCTCAACCGGCACGGACGGGCCTGCGTTCTCCAGCTTGCGTCCACGCTCGTCGGTCATCACGCGGACACGGCCGACAGCCTTACCCGCAATAACAGTATCCCCGGCATGCAGCGTACCATTCTGCACAAGCACAGTCGCAACCGGGCCGCGGCCGCGATCCAGCTTGGCCTCGATGACCGTACCCTTTGCCTGGCGGTTCGGGTTTGCACGCAGCTCCTGCATGTCTGCCGTCAGCAGAACCATTTCCAGCAGGTTTTCGATGCCAATCCCCTGCTTTGCGGAAATTTTGCAAACGATGGTATCGCCGCCCCATTCCTCCGGCACCAGCTCGTACTCGGTCAGCTGCTGCAATACACGGTCCGGATCGGCATTTTCCTTATCAATCTTATTGACAGCTACGATAATCGGGATCTGCGCAGCCTTCGCATGGTTGATCGCCTCAATGGTCTGCGGCATGATGCCGTCGTCCGCTGCGACAACCAGGATGGCAATATCAGTAACTTGTGCGCCGCGGGCACGCATGGACGTAAACGCCGCATGGCCAGGGGTATCGAGGAACGTGATCGGGCGTCCGTCTACCTTGACGCGGTACGCGCCGATGTGCTGGGTAATGCCGCCCGCTTCGCCTGCTGCAACATCGGTCTTGCGGATACAGTCGAGCAGCGATGTCTTGCCGTGGTCGACATGGCCCATGACAACGATAACCGGGCTTCTCGGCTCCAGGTTTTCTTCCTTGTCCTCGCTCTCGTCAAACAGCTTTTCTTCGATGGTGACAAAGACTTCCTTTTCTACCTTCGCACCCATTTCCTCGGCGACAATTGCCGCGGTATCATAATCGATGGTCTGCGAAATATTCGCCATAACGCCCAGCTTGAGCAGTTCTTTGATAACGTCGGCTGCAGTACGCTTCAGGCGGGAAGCCAGCTCGCCGACGTTGATCTCGTCCGGGATCATGACCTTCAGCTGCACCTTTTTGATCTGCTGCTGCTGACGCTGCAACCGTTTGAACTTCTCTTGCTCCTCTTGGCGCCGCTTGTTGGAGAACGGCTTGCGGGTATCCGCCTTGCGCGTGATCTTCTGCTTGCCCTGCTTCATGCGGTCGGCTTTCTGCGGTACCAGCGCATCGATGCGGTCATCATACCGGTCCAGATTGACATTGCCGCCGCCGCGGGTATCCACGCGATGGATCTGCTTGCCCTTTGGCTGCTGCTTGCTTTCCTCCGTCATGACAGAAGAAGATCCACTTTCACCCGAGCCCTGCGGACGCAGGATCTGCCGCTGCTCATGCGGCTTTGCCGGCTGGCGGTTCTTTTTCTTGCGATCGCCGCGCGGCTTCTGCTCGGCCTCTGCCTTTTCCACTGCCGGTTTTTCGGCCCGTTTGGCCTCCTGCGGTTTCTTCGCCTCTGGCTTTTTGGATTCCTGCCGACGGGATTCCTTGCGTCCCTCCTGCTTTGCGTTTTTCTTCATGGGCTGCTGGCGGACGACCTGTGTCGTCGGCGCCTTGCGCTCAGAAGCCTGACGGGTCAGCACTTCCTCCATGTTATCAACAGGATTTTTCTTTGTCATATAATCAAAGATCAGATTCAGCTCCTCCGTCTCCAGGACCTGCATATGGTTCTTGGGCGCGGTGAAGTATTCTGTCATCACATCTGTGATATCCTTTGTATTCACGCCAAAATCCTTGGCTACTTCATGTACACGGTATTTGTTATCAATACTCATGCGCGTTCACCTCCACGTTTCGTATAGGTTGACTGTTTCATCCCACCGGACGGGCGTTTCCGTCCGGATTTTGCATGCGGTTTTTTCGTACCGCGGCGCGACGCAATGCGTTGTTTCTTTTGCTTCATCTGCTGTGCCAGCTCGGCATACTGCACATCCACAACAGCAGCTTTCTCTGCTGCCGCTGCTGCAAATCCAATGTCGGTGATGCAGCAGATTGCAGTTGCTTTGCGGCCCAAAGCCCAGCCCAGTTCCTGCGCGCTTTCCTGCAGCCGGATGGTTGGAATCCCTTTCTCTGCCGCATATTGCGCAGCGCGCTTGGTGATATTGCCCCCGGCGTCGGCTGACAATGCAATGAGCCGTACCGTGCCCTTCCCGACGGCATCCGCTACCGCGTCGTCGCCGCTAACCAGCTTTCCGGCGCGAAAGCACAGCCCCAGCAGGCGCAATATCTCATGCATCGGCGCCACGCTCCATTTGCCGCTCCAGTTCGTCATACACTTCTTCCGGAATCTGACACTGGAATGCCTTTCCAAGTGCATTCTTTTTTCTTGCCTTGGCCAGGCAGGCGGCATCCGGGCAGATATATGCGCCGCGTCCCGGATTTTTGCCACGGAAATCCAAGCCGATTTCCCCCTCCGGAGAACGAACCACACGGATCAGCTCCCGCTTGGGCTTCATCTCCCGGCAGCCGACGCATTGGCGCATCGGAACCTTCTTTTTCTGCACTGCGCCATACCTCCTTAAACCTCTTCGTCTGCAATCAGATCGTCATCTGCCGCAGCGGCTTCCTGCTTTGCCGCGCTCTCCGAGCCGATGTCGATCTTGCAGCCTGTCAGCTTTGCCGCCAGTCTTGCATTCTGGCCTTCCTTGCCGATCGCCAGCGACAGCTGGTCATCCGGCACAGTCACGCGGCAGCTCTTTCCATCCGGCAGCATCACCGCGCTGATGACATCCGCCGGGCTGAGCGCCTCGGAAACGAAGGTCGCCATATCCTCGGAATATTTGATAATATCGATCTTCTCGCCCGACAGCTCACCGACAATGCTGCCGACACGTGCGCCGCGCGGGCCAACACACGCGCCGATCGGGTCAACCTTCTCGTCGTGCGTCATAACCGCAATCTTTGTACGGTTGCCCGCCTCGCGCGCGATCGACTTGATTTCCACAATGCCGTCGTGGATTTCCGGAACTTCCAGCTCAAACAGGCGCTTGACCAGCCCCGGATGGGTACGGGAAATGAGAATCTGCGGGCCATGTGTCCCCTTGCGCACTTCAACGACAAATACCTTGATGCGCTGTCCTTCGGTCAGCTCCTCGCCCGGCACCTGCTCACTTCTGGACAGAACTGCCTCAGTCTTCTCGCCGTCACTGACCATCTCTAGGATGATATTCTCTGTACGCGGATCAATCCGGCTGACAACTGCGCTCAAAATCTCATGCTCACGGGAAATATATTCGTTATATACCATGCCCCGCTCGGATTCGCGGATGCCCTGGATGATGACCTGCTTGGCCGCCTGCGCAGCAATACGGCCAAATTTTTTGGTTTCTACATCCACACGCACATGGTCGCCCAGCGATACGCGCGGGCTAATCAGCTTCGCATCCGCCAGGGAAATCTCCGTCAGCGGGTCCTCCGCCTCATCGACGACTTCCTTGGATACATACATATGAATGGAACGCTCTTCCATATCCGGCTCAACATAAACGTTATCGCACTTCAAACCATCGTTATCCTTTTTATACGCGGTCAGCAGTGCCTGACATACGCGGTCAAGCATATAGTCTACCGGTATCCCTTTTTCTTTTTCCAGCTGTTCCAGTGCTGCAAAAAACTCTGCATTCATGTTTTTGGTATTCACTCCTTATTGTGCACGGTATGGCAAAGCGCCATACCTGAATGAGACATCATTTAAATGGTTACGGCCAGGCGCACCGCAGCGATATCCTTCGGCTCATAAACAGCTGCCGTACCGTCCACTTCCAGTGTGACGCGGCCATCGTCATATCCTTTGAGAATGCCAACGACAGTTTTGCTGCCTTGTACTGGGCGGTAAAATTTGACCTCTACCTCACTGCCCAAAAACGCTTCAAAGTGCTCCGGACGCTTCAGCCTGCGGGTCAGGCCGGCGGAGGAGACGCAAAGCGTGTATGGCGGCAGGGACACAAATTCCTTTCCATCCAAAAATGGATCAACATAGCGGGACAACTTTTCGCAATCATCGATATCCGTGTGCCCCGCACGATCGATGGTGATGGTCAGCATATACTGTCCGCCTTCCTTTTCAAAGGTGACATCCCAAAGCGAAACGCCCATTTCTTTTGCAAATGGTTCGCTGATCTCCCACACGCGCTTACAAACTTCTTTTGCCGTCATCGTTACCTCCGTCATAGGGCCAGGGAGGCACAACCGTTTTCCCCCTTGCGGGTTCCTTCCGCCTCCACAGCAATAAGAAAGAGTGGGTTTCCCCACTCTCCTTGGATGATCATCTTACACTAACAGTATTATTATAGCACGCGCCAAAAGCTTATGCAAGTAAAACTTTCCATATCCACGCAAATAAAACGAAAAATATTGTGAAACGAGTTTCTCTCCGCTGGGAAAGAACGTGTACTTAGCCGCGGCGCAGCAGCTTGTTGACCGACAGCAGGATCTCGCGTGCGTTGACGACAAGCAGGATCACAAACAGCGCAGGTACAAAAAGATACCACAGCGGCACCTGCATGGTCATGATCAATGCCTGCGCAAACAGGATCACAATGCTGCATATGGTCTTTGGGATATTCCAGCGGATTTTCAAATACTTTTGTGTATTGAACGCCCGGATCAGGAACAGGACGAAATAGCTGATAAACGTTGCAATGCCCGCACCCATTGCGCCATAGAACGGGCTGATTTTGCCCATCGCCTGAATGAGGATGCAGTTGAGCACAATGTTCACGCTCGCGCAGATCATCGTCGTAATCATCGAGTTTTTGCTGCGCAGCTTGAGCATATACACGCTTGCCAAAAACGTAGACAATAGGCCAAACGTTGTCGCAAGCGTCAGGATCGGGATAAACTGCCAGGAAACGAAAAAGTCTTCGCCGACCATAAACGTCATGACAAACTTGGAAACCATAATCAATCCCGAGCTTCCAATAAACGCAATCGAAGAATATGCGCCGAGCACCTTGCTGAAAAAGTCCACCTGTTCCTTTGGATCGCTCTCCCGCACGGCAGAAATCTGCCATGCATCTGCAAACAGGTTCGCCACAATCAACAGGATATTTGGAATTTTATTCGCCGCAGCATACAACCCGTTTGCCTCTGTGTTGATAAACCAAATAATCAAATACCGGTCAGACATATTGATGATCCACTGGCACACCGTCTGCGGTACCAGCGGCAACGCATACTGCCGCATACGCTTGGCCAGCTTGCGGTCCATCTGTTTGCTGAATGGCGGCAACAAATATTGATGCTCTTTTGCCAGCACAAACATAACCAAGCCCAAGACCAGATCAGCAATAATATTCGCCAACAAATAGCCCATGATGCGGAAATGCGGCAACAGAATAATGTTCAAAATCACATTCAAAAAGGTATTTCCGATGCCGTTTGCCGCATACATTTTGTTGTAACCCATGCTGAGCGCGAACTGGATGCACAGCGTGCGCAGGCTGGAGGCCAGCACAAACGCCAGCACAGCAATGGTATAGCCTGACATAAAGTCCATGAAAAGCCGCAAGACTGGCGATACCACAGCCAGGCACGCAAAGCCAATCAATATGGTATACAAGCCGCTGCTGAATACGCTTTTTTTGTCTGAATTGTTCTCCAAACCAAAGCGGATAACCGCGTTGTTGATGCCGACCGAAGCGATCGGGATCATCAGCTGACCGACGTTGATTAACGCGTCGACTGTGCCGTATTCGCCTGTGCTGAGGATATTGGTATAAAACGGCAGCATCAGGAAAACAAGCACTTTAGAAGAAAATGTACCGATGGCAAAGATAATCGTATTCCCCATCAGCTTTTGATATCTGTTTTGCGCCATAATGTTGATTCCTAACTTTCTTATATATAGACTGTTGTAATGATTATAGCACCGGTAAATCCGTCTTTCAATCGCAAAACTGTGAACTTTTGCCCACAAAACCATTGCTTTTTTCCCTGCACGGGAAAAGGGATTGTTCCGATAGCATGCGCTCGAAACAATCCCCTTTAAAGCCATGGGTAAAAATCAATTATACCAGCTCAATGATAGCCATTTCAGCTGCATCACCACGGCGCGGGCCGATCTTTACGATACGGGTATAGCCGCCGTTGCGGTCTGCATACTTCTCAGCCAGTTCGCCAAATACCTTAGCTTCCACTTCCTTCTTGGTGATGAAAGCTGCTGCCTGGCGGCGGGTAGCGAGGGTGTTCTTCTTACCGAGAGTAATCATCTTCTCTGCGAGAGGACGAACTTCTCTGGCTCTAGCGACGGTGGTTTCAATTCTGCCGTTCTCCAGCAGGAAGGTCACCATTGCTCTGAGCATTGCCATTCTATGGTCCGTGGTTCTGCCGAGTTTACGGTTTCCAGCCATGAGAAAATACCTCCTTTGGTACAGGTCTATCTATTCCTTGCGGAATGCCCGGCGAACAGAGCGCCGAGCGTCCGCGATGTGGTTGGGTGAAACTTAATCTTCGTTCTTGGCAAGGGACAGGCCCATTGCGTCGAGCTTGAAGATAACCTCCTCCAGGGACTTCTTGCCGAGGTTACGCACCTTCATCATGTCGTCTTCGGAGGTGTTGATGAGATCTTCTACGGTGTTGATACCGGCGCGCTTGAGGCAGTTGAAGGAACGCACGGAAAGATCCAGCTCTTCAATCGTCATCTCAAGAACCTTATCATGCTGTGTTTCAGCCTTCTCAACAACAGTAGAATGAGAACCGATTTCCTCAGAGAGGTCGACAAACAGCGACAGATGGTCGGTCAGAACCTTGGCGCCCAGCGAAACTGCATCCTTTGCAGTGATGGTGCGGTCTGTCCATACCTCCAGCGTGAGCTTGTCATAATCGGTCATGTTGCCGACACGAGTATTTTCAACTGTGTAATTTACCTTATAGACAGGCGTATAAATCGAGTCAACCGGGATCACGCCAATGGCAGTCTGGTACTGCTTGTTGCGCTCTGCGGAAACATAACCGCGACCGTTGGTCAGCGTGATTTCCATAGACAGGCGCGCATCGCTCATCAGCGTTGCAATGTGCAGCTCCGGATTGAGGATTTCCACTTCACCATCCGTGTGAATATCGCCAGCGGTCACGGTACCCTCGCCGCTTGCTTCGATATATACCGTCTTCGGGCCATCGCAATAGAGCTTGGCAATGATGCCCTTGACGTTCAGCACAATTTCTGTGACATCTTCCTTTACACCAGGGATGGTGGAAAATTCATGCTGTACACCGGCGATTTTAATGCTGCTGGCAGCCGTACCCGGAAGGGAGGAGAGCAGAATGCGGCGAAGGGAATTTCCGAGCGTGGTTCCGTATCCGCGCTCCAGTGGCTCAACGACAAACTTGCCGTAGGAACCGTCCTCTGCAAGGTTTTCGCAGTCTATACGGGGCTTTTCAATTTCGATCATTTAAATGATACCCTCCTTATCAGTCGGCGAAATAATAAAACAAACAAATGAGGGCAAATCTTACTTGGAGTACAACTCGACGATGAGATGCTCAGCAACTTCGTAGTCGATATCATCGCGCTGCGGCATTGCGATTACCTTACCTTCAAAGCTGTCCTTTTCCTTCTCCAGCCACTTCGGGCAAGCAGTTGCGCCCAGCTCCTCAACCAGAGCCTTGAACTTCGCGCTCGAACGGGACTTTTCACAAACAGCAACGACATCGCCCGGCTTTACGCGATAGGATGCGATATCTACCTTTTTGCCGTTTACGGTGAAGTGGCCGTGGGAAGTCAGCTGACGCGCCTCGCGGCGGGTCTTTGCAAAGCCCAGACGGAATACAACGTTATCCAGGCGGGTCTCCAGAAGGATCAGCAGGTTTTCGCCAGCCTTGCCTTCCATCTTTTCAGCCTTCTCATAGTATCTTCTAAACTGCTTTTCCAGAACGCCGTAAATAAACTTAACCTTCTGCTTTTCATTCAGCTGGGTAGCATATTCAGACTGCTTTCTTCTGGACTGCTTCGGGTTTCTGTTGGTCTGCTTGGAAACGCCCAGAACTGCCGGAGAAATACCCAGAGTCTTGCAGCGCTTCAGGATCGGCTGTGTGTTCTTAGCCATAGGTCTGTATCCTCCTTATTAAACTCTTCTTCTCTTCGGCGGACGGCAGCCATTGTGTGGGATGGGGGTAACATCCTTAATCATGGTTACTTCCAGACCGGTTGCCTGCAGTGCGCGGATTGCAGCCTCACGGCCAGAACCCGGGCCCTTTACATAGACCTCTACAGTCTTCAGGCCGTGCTCCATTGCAGCCTTTGCAGCAGTCTCAGCAGCAGTCTGTGCAGCAAACGGGGTGGACTTACGGGAACCGCGGAAGCCCATTTCACCGGCAGATGCCCAGGAAATTGCGTTGCCATTGAGGTCGCTGATGGTTACGATGGTATTGTTAAAGGAGGAACGGATGTGAGCCGCACCCTTTTCGATGTTCTTGCTTACGCGGCGCTTACGAGAAACGGCGCCCTTCTTCTGTGCCTTAGCCATTTTTCAGTACGCCTCCTTACTTCTTCTTGTTCGCAATGGTCTTCTTCGGGCCCTTGCGGGTACGAGCGTTGGTCTTGGTACGCTGGCCGCGAACCGGCAGGCCTCTTCTGTGGCGCACGCCACGGTACGAGCCGATTTCTACCAGGCGCTTGATGTTCAGCGCAACTTCGCGGCGCAGGTCGCCTTCTACAGTATAATCATGAATAACCTCACGCAGCTTGATCTCTTCCGCTTCGGTCAGATCCTTTACGCGGGTATCCGGGTTGATATCAGCTTTTTTCAAAATCTCATTGGACAGCTTCCGTCCGATGCCGTAGACATAGGTGAGGCCAATTTCTACGCGCTTTTCTCTCGGAAGGTCTACACCGGCAATTCTTGCCATTTATTAACGCACCTCCTGTGTGGTTGACTGGGAATTAGCCCTGCTTCTGCTTGTGCTTCGGGTTCGTGCAGATTACCATGACACGACCCTTGCGACGAATGATCTTGCACTTCTCGCAAATCGGTTTTACAGACGGTCTTACTTTCATTGAAATAACCTCCATAGTAAGGTTGTGTCGAAACCCGGAAAAGGTCTGTCGCTCTTCCCGGGCGGTGTGAATCTGGGATTTATTTCGATCTCCAGGTGATTCTGCCCTTGGTCAGGTCATACGGGGAAACCTGTACGGTTACTTTATCGCCGGGCAGGATGCGAATATAATTCATTCTAAGCTTACCGGAGATGTGAGCCTGAATGACCGGCTTAGCCGGGTTGTTCAATTCTACTTTAAACGTAGCGTTTGGCAGCGCCTCTATGACGGTACCTTCCAGTTCAATCAAGTCCTCTTTTGGCATCTCAATTTTCCTCCAATGTCAGAAAGTCTACGGCCCTGCATTCATTTGCCTGGCCCCCGCTCAAAATGGTTGGGCGCAGCATCGCCCTTCCGCAGCCGCAGCGGGATCGTTTCAAATAATGTGGGTTGCTTTTGGAATTCCGTCTTACCAATTCTCTCCGTCCTCGGGTAGGGTCAGGATGACCGGATCCCCCTCGGTGATGGCAATGGAATTCTCGTAGTGTGCAGAAAGCTTACCGTCCTTTGTCTTGACGGTCCATCCGTCGGACAGAACATTTACCTCGTACACACCTACATTTACCATAGGCTCAATGGCTAAGGTCATTCCCGGCTGAAGCCGCACGCCGTGTCCTGGCTGTCCGAAGTTCGGTACCTCCGGCTCTTCATGCAGATTCGCGCCTACGCCATGCCCTACATAATCGCGCACAAGGGAAAAACCCTGCGCTTCCACGTAGGTTTGGATGGCGTGGGAAATGTCTGATATACGATTGCCCTTGCGGGCAAACCTGATGCCCTCATAGAAGCTCTGTCGGGTCACATCGATGAGCCGTCTTGCCTCTTCCGACACCTCTCCGCACGGGATGGTGCAGGCACAGTCGCCGTGGAAGCCGTTGATATAAGCGCCAACGTCCACTTTGACAATATCACCCTCGTGAATGACACGGGAACGCGAGGGGA
>JAUNIY010000033.1:0-7664 GCA_030523305.1 Eubacteriales bacterium | reverse complement strand
CCAACGTCCACTTTGACAATATCACCCTCGTGAATGACACGGGAACGCGAGGGGATGCCATGGATGACTTCATCGTTGATCGAAACACAGGCGCTTGCCGGGAACCCCCCATAACCGAGGAAAGAGGGCTTTGCCCCCGCTTTCTCAATGGTTCTCCGTACGATTTTGTCGATTTCACCTGTGGTGACCCCTGGCCGGACAGCACGAGCCGCAGCGGCACGTGCCGCTGCGGTGATTCGTCCTGCCTGACGCATGAATTCCAATTCTGTCTTGGATTTAAGTCTGATCATCTCGTTTCAATCCCCAGCGCTTCGCACGCAAGCTGCTTGGTTTTCTCGAAATCGTTATCGATCTCAATACTCTTCAGCTTGCCCAGATCTGCATAGAAGCCCTTCACTGGCTCAGTCTGTTCATGGTAGGTCTTCAAACGCGCCAGCACGGTTTCTGGAGCGTCATCCTTACGGATCACGATCTTGTCGCCGCAGTTGTCGCAAACGCCTTCCTGCTTCGGAGCCATAGCTGCGCTGTTGACATTATAGGTTGCGCCGCAGGACAGGCAAACGCGTCTGCCGCCCATACGTTTCACGATGGTCTCGTCCGGAATTTCCAGAGAGAGTGCACAATCCATCGGAACGACCTTTTCCAATGCCTCAGCCTGGGGGATGTTGCGCGGGAAGCCATCGAGGATGCAGCCATTCGCACAGTCCGGCTGTGCCAGACGGTCCTTAATCAGCCCAATGACAACCTCATCCGGAACAAGGTCGCCAGCATCCATGTACTTCTTTGCGCTCAGACCCAGCTCGGTCTGATTTTTAATTGCCTCACGGAGCATATTGCCGGTAGATACCGATGGGATACCCATCTTTTCGATGAGATATGACGCCAACGTACCTTTACCGGCGCCCGGAGCACCAAGTAAAACGAGTTTCATTTTTTTCGATCTCCTCTATTATAACCGCTTATTCCAAGAATTGCAATCTATTTTTTCACTAAATTTTATTCAAGGAATCCCTTATAATTTCTCATCATGAGCTGGCTTTCCAGCTGACGAACGGTTTCCAGCGCAACGCCGACAACAATCAATACCGAAGTACCTCCCAGAGCAACGCTGCTCAGGCTGGAATTCAGCGCGCCCACAATCAGTGGAACACCAGCGACAATGCTCAGGAAAATTGCGCCGAGGAACGTGACCTTGCCCAGCGCCTTGGTAATAAATTCGGTTGTCGGGCGTCCCGGGCGGAAGCCCGGAATAAAGCCGCCGTTTTTCTTCAGATTGTTCGCAATTTCAATCGGGTTAAACTGGATCGCTGCATAGAAATAGCTAAACATAAAGATCAGCAGGATATACAGGACAATGTAAAACGGATTGCTGGATGAGAACAGATTGAAGATTTTATCGGCAAGCGAGCCGCTTTCCGGATTGACCATCATCTCAATCGTAGACGGCAGCGACATAATGGAAGCTGCGAAGATGATCGGCATAACGCCGGAAGCATTTACCTTGATCGGGAGATGGGTGGACTGGCCACCATACATCTTGCGGCCAACGACGCGCTTCGCATACTGGATCGGGATCTTGCGCTCGGCATCCGAAATGAATACAACAAATACCACAATGGCCAGCGAAACCAGAACGACCAGCGCTGCAACAAACCAGCTTACACCGCCGTCACGGATCAATTCTACAAGGGAAGAAACCATCGACGGGCCTCTGGAAACGATACCAGCAAACAGCAGGATGCTGATGCCGTTGCCCACGCCGTTCTTGGTGATCAGCTCGCCCATATACATAATCAGCGCAGTGCCGGCCGTAAACGTCAGCACAATGATGCATCCATGCCAGAAGTCGGTCTCAGCGATGAGATTGTTGCTTCTGAGCAAGACATAATATGCATAGCCCTGAATCAGGCCCAGCACAACGCCCAGGTAACGGGTGATGGCTGAAATCTTCTTCTGGCCTGCTTCGCCTTCCTCACGCATCATGCGCTCCAGCGCCGGGATGGCGACTGTGAGCAACTGGATGATGATGGAAGCGTTGATATACGGGGTGACCGACATTGCAAAGATGGTGGCTCTGGACAAGCCGCCGCCCGAAAATACGTTCATCAGGCCTAGCGTCGTCCCACTGAGTGAATCAAAGTACGTGGACAGCTGCGCAATGTCGATATACGGTACAGGAATAGAGGAGCCTAACCGGAACAGCAGAATAATCATTGCCGTATAAATCAGCTTTTTTCTGAGTTCCGGTACATGCCAAGCGGCTTTTAAGGTTTCAATCACCTTTATACCACCTCGGCCTTTCCTCCTGCTGCCTCAATTTTTGCCTTAGCGGAAGCAGAGAAAGCAGCTGCCTGAACGGTCAGCTTCTTGGTGATCTCGCCGCGGCCCAGTACCTTGACGCCGTCGAGCGTCTTCTTGACCAGACCAGCAGATACCAGGTCAGCAACAGTTACCACTGCGCCATCCTCGAAACGGTTGAGATCGGATACGTTAACAACAGCATTCTCAGTGCCAAAAATATTGTTGAAACCACGCTTTGGCAGACGGCGTGCCAACGGCATCTGGCCGCCTTCAAAACCCGGACGGACACCGCCGCCGGAACGAGCCCACTGGCCCTTGTGTCCGCGGCCTGCGGTCTTGCCATTGCCAGAGCCAGCGCCGCGGCCCTTGCGATATGCAGGCTGGGTAGAACCTTCAGCCGGCTTCAGATCCTGTAACTTCATGTTCTACACCTCCTTATGCGTCAGCCTCAACGCGGATCAGGTAGCTGATCTGAGCGATCTTGCCACGTGTCTGCGCATTGTCTGGCTGAATGGTTACGTCATTGATCGTCTTAAGACCCAAGGAATGAGCTGTGGCAATATGCTTCTGCTTTCTGCCGGACAGGCTCTTAACCAGGGTAATCTTCAGGTTTTCCATTGAAACTACCCCTCCTAATTAAAGTTCTTCAGCAGACTTGCCGCGTACTGCAGCAACCTGCTCTGCGGTGCGCAGGCTCATCAGACCAGCAACCGTTGCATTGACAACGTTCTGCGGGTTGCGGGAGCGCAGGCACTTGGTACGGATGTCCTTGATACCGGCAACCTCGACTACGGCACGTACTGCGCCGCCAGCGATAACACCAGTACCAGGAGCAGCCGGCTTCAGGAGGACACGGCCAGCGCCGAACTCGCCGATGGTCTCGTGCGGGATGGAGCTGCCCTTCAGGCTGATCGTAACCATGTTCTTCTTTGCGTCTTCAATTGCCTTGCGGATTGCATCCGGAACCTCGGCTGCCTTACCCTGGCCTACGCCGATGGTGCCCTTCATGTCACCGATGACAACCAGTGCAGAGAACTTCATGACACGACCGCCCTTAACGGTCTTCGATACTCGATTTAATGCGACAACTCTTTCTTCGTATTCCGGAGCGCCGCGATCATACTTTCCAGCCATTTGCTTACCTCCTTCCGATTAAAACTTCAGGCCGCCTTCGCGGGCGCCTTCTGCGAGTTCCTTGACACGGCCATGGTACACGTAGCCGCCGCGGTCAAATACGACTGCTTCGATTCCCTTTGCCTTTGCACGCTCGGCAATCAGATTACCTACCTTGCGTGCAGCTTCCTTGTTGCCGCCGTACTCGTTGAAGTCCTTCTCGGTGGTGGATGCAGCTGCAAGCGTTACGCCCTGGACATCATCGATGACCTGAGCAAAAATGTTCTTCGAGCTTCTGAATACGTTGAGACGCGGACGCTGTGCAGTACCGGAAACTGCGCCGCGTACTCTCTTATGGCGTCTGAGACGCTGCTTGTTAGAGTCTTTCTTTGAAACCATTTAGGCACACCTTCCTTTACTTCTTCTTCGCGCCGGTCTTGCCTTCCTTGCGGCGGATTACTTCGTCAGCGTACTTGATGCCCTTGCCCTTATACGGCTCCGGCGGTCTCTTCTCGCGGACTTCTGCTGCAAACTGGCCGACCTTCTGCTTGTCCGGACCGGAGATGATAATCTTGTTGGTGCCTTCGACATCAATCTTGATATCATCCGTCTCTTCTACGATAACCGGATGGGAATAACCCAGGTTCATGGTCAGGGTCTTGCCCTGCTTCTGGACACGGTAACCAACGCCGTTGACCTCCAGGACCTTCTTATAGCCCTCGGTAACGCCGATGACCATGTTGTTGATCAGCGTGCGGGACAGGCCGTGCAGGGAACGGTTCTGCTTCTCGTCGTTCGGACGGGTTACCGTGATGGTGTTGCCTTCCACAGCAACATGCATTGCCGGATGGATATCACGAGTCAGGGTGCCGTTCTTGCCCTTTACGGTGATGGTGTTGCCGTCGAGCTTAACCTCAACGCCTTCCGGTACTGTAATCGGCATTCTACCAATTCTAGACATTTTCAGTACCTCCTTACCATACGAACGCAAGGACTTCGCCGCCGACATTCAGCTCACGAGCCTTCTTGTCAGTCATGACGCCCTTAGACGTGGAAATGATGGCAATACCCAGGCCGCGCAGTACCTGCGGCAGCTCCTGTGCGCCTGCATAGACGCGGAGGCCCGGCTTGGAAACGCGCTTGAGGCCGGTGATTGCCTTCTCATTGTTGTTGTACTTCAGTGTGATGTGGATGGTGCCCTGGCCGCCCTCGATAATCTTGAAGTCCTTGATATAGCCTTCATCCAGAAGAATCTGAGCAATCGCCTTCTTCATGCCGGAAGCCGGGACATCAACAGTAGCATGGCGCGCAGTGCCCGCATTTCGGATGCGGGTGAGCATATCCGCAATCGGATCTGTGATCTGCATGACTTTGTCCTCCTTACAGAAGTTAGAGAGGGATCCTCTCCACTTTTCCGGGCTGGACCAGATGTTACATCCAGCCGCGGACGGTTTACAGAAATGATATAGAGAAACAGTTAACGGGCGATCTGTCCGATCTCCGTTAGCTGTTTTCCACAAATGATGATTACCAGGATGCCTTCTTTACGCCCGGGATCTGGCCCTTGTAAGCCAGCTCACGGAAGCAAATACGGCAGATACCATAGTTGCGCAGGTAAGCGTGCGGACGGCCGCAGATCTTGCAGCGGTTGTATGCACGAGTAGAGAACTTCGGCTTTGCCTGCTGCTTCAGGATCATAGACTTTCTAGCCATTTTCTACTCCTCCTTACTTTGCGAACGGAGCGCCCAGAGCAGACAGCAGCTCGCGGGCCTCTTCGTCGGTCTTTGCAGTGGTTACAATTGCGATATCCATACCGCGGATCTTGTCGATCTTATCGTACTCGATTTCCGGGAAAATCAGCTGCTCCTTCAGGCCCAGCGCATAGTTGCCGCGGCCATCGAAGGAATTCGGGTTGATGCCGCGGAAGTCGCGGACACGCGGCAGTGCGATGTTGAAGAAACGATCGATAAACTCCCACATGCGGTCACCGCGCAGGGTAACGCGAACGCCAACCGGCATGCCTTCACGCAGACGGAAGTTTGCGATGGACTTCTTTGCGCGGGTGACAACAGCCTTCTGGCCGGAAATTGCAGTGATATCGCGTACAACCGCGTCCAGAACCTTCGCATTGCCGTTTGCTTCTGCGCCGCAGCCGACATTGATGACAACCTTGTCGAGCTTCGGGATCTGCATAACGCTCTTGTACTCAAACTTCTTCATCAGAGCAGGTGCAATCTCTGCCTGATATTTATCCTTTAATACTGGCATTTGTTACAACCTCCTCAATCAGTATACTTCGCCGCAATGCTTGCAGACGCGGACCTTGGAGCCATCCTCCAGGAACTTATGCGCCTGGCGGGTCGGCTTGTTGCACTTCGGGCAAACAGCCATAACCTTGCAGGCACGGATTGCGCCCTCGCGCTTCACAATGCCGCCGGTCTCGCCCTGGCGGCGCGGCTTGACATGGGTGGTGAGCATGTTAACGCCTTCGATCACAACCTGGCCCTTCTTCGGGGATACCGAGATGATCTTGCCACTCTTGCCCTTTTCCTTGCCGGAAAGAACGACTGCGGTGTCGCCCTTCTTTACATGCAGTGTATTCATTTATGGACGACCTCCTTACAGTACTTCCGGAGCCAGGGACAGGATCTTCATAAAGTCCTTGTCACGAAGCTCTCTTGCTACAGGCCCAAAGATACGGGTACCCTGCGGGTTTTTGTCTTCACGGATGATAACTGCTGCATTCTCGTCGAAACGGATGTAGCTGCCATCTGCGCGGCGCACGCCCTTGCGGGAACGAACGATAACGGCCTTGACAACCTGGCCCTTCTTCACGCCACCGCCCGGTGTGCACTTGCGTACCGAGCAAACAATAATATCACCGATGTTGCCATACTTGCGTGCGGAACCGCCCAGAACACGGATGCACTTCAGTTCCTTGGCACCGCTGTTGTCAGCAGCACGGAGAAATGTTTCCTGCTGAATCATGTGCGTTTCCTCCTTACTTAGCCTTTTCGATGATCTCTACAAGTCTCCAGCGCTTGTCCTTGGACAGCGGACGGGTCTCCATAACCTCAACGGTATCGCCAACGCGGCACTCGTTGTTCTCGTCATGCGCCTTTAGCTTGTAGGTTCTTTTGATAATCTTTTTATAAAGCGGATGCTGTACGCTGTCCGCGATTGCAACGACAATCGTCTTATCCATTTTGTCAGAAACGACCTTGCCGACTCTTGTCTTGCGGAAAGTTCTATCAGCCATTTGTAGTTAACCTCCCTTTACGCTTTTTCCGCCAGCTGATGCTCACGGAGAATAGTGTTGACTCTGGCAATATCGCGCTTGACCTCGGCAATTCTTGTCGGATTGTCGAGCTGGTTGGTTGCATGCTGCAAACGCAGGTTGAAGAGGTCCTTCTTCAGCTCGGTGAGCTTAACTTCCAGCTCTTCTACGCTCAGTTCTCTGATCTCTTTCGCCTTCATTATTCTTCACCAGCCTTCTCTTCGCGCTTGACAAACTTGGTCTTCAGCGGCAGCTTGTGGGATGCCAGACGCAGCGCCTCGCGCGCTACCTCTTCGGATACGCCTGCGATTTCAAACATCACACGGCCCGGCTTAACAACAGCTACCCAGTACTCCGGAGCGCCCTTACCGGAGCCCATTCGAGTGCCAAGCGGCTTCTTGGAAACCGGCTTGTCCGGGAAAATCTTGATCCAGACCTGGCCGCCACGCTTGGTGTAACGGGTCATAGCAACACGGGCTGCTTCAATCTGGTTGGAGGTGATCCATGCCGGCTCAGTTGCCTGCAGGCCGAATTCACCATAAGCTACGGTATTGCCGCGAAGAGCCTTGCCCTTCATACGGCCTCTGTGTACACGACGGTACTTTACTCTCTTCGGGAGAAGCATTAACGGTTGCCTCCTTCCTGTCTGTCCTGTCTCGGACGGCGGTTGCCGCCACGACGGTCTCTGCGGTCACGGCGATCGCGACGGTCTCTGCGGTCGAACGCCGGCTTCGGCGCCTCGATATTGCGGTTCAGACGCGGGCCGCCCTGCAGGACTTCGCCCTTGTAGATCCAAACCTTGATGCCGATCTTGCCATAGGTGGTATCTGCCTCGGCAAAGCCGTAATCGATGTCAGCACGCAGGGTCTGCAGCGGGATGGTGCCTTCATGATAGGACTCGCTGCGGGCAATTTCAGCGCCGTTCAGACGGCCACCGCACTTGATCTTGATGCCCTTTGCGCCCATGCGCAT
>JAUNIY010000002.1 GCA_030523305.1 Eubacteriales bacterium | reverse complement strand
ATTTCCCGACCGTATTCAAGCTGCTGGATGAGTACAACTACGAAGGCTGGCTGGTTGTCGAAGCAGAGCAGGATCCTGCCATTGCAAATCCGCTGGAGTATGCACGCATGGCGCGCGCTTATGTAAAGGAACATACCGGGCTTTGATAAAAGCCGGAACAGAACATACAAAGGAGAGTATCATTATGAAAAAGCTGAAGATTGGTATCATTGGTATTGGACGTCTGGGCTATGAGCATGCTTGTAACATTGCAAACCGTGTACCGGCTTGCGACCTGGTTGCGATCAGCGATAAAAACATCACTCGCGCAAAGGAAGTAGCGGAAGAGCTGGGCGTTACCGCAGTGTATGAGAACCCGGCTGACCTGTGCAACGACCCGAACGTAGAAGCTGTTGCAATCGTTACCAATACGGATTCCCATGTCGATATGATCGAGCTGGCTATGAACGCAGGCAAGCATGTATTCTGCGAGAAGCCGCTGGCTGAGACTGTTGAGAAGTGCAAGAGGGCGGAGAAGATCGTAGAAGCACATCCGGATCTTATCTTTATGCTGGGCTTCATGCGTCGTTTCGATCATTCCTATGCAATCGCGAAGGAAAAGATTAAGCGCGGCGACATCGGCGATATCGTACTGGTTCGTTGCTATTCTCAGGACCCGATCGCTATTATTCAGGGCACGCTGGAGTACGCACCGCGCTCTGGCGGTCAGTTCATCGATATGTCCATCCATGATATCGACCTGATCCGTTGGCTGACCGAATCCGAGCCGAGAAACCTGTGGGCAATCGGCGGCTGCTACGAATTCAAGCAGTACAAGGATTGGGACGACGGCGACAACGTATCCTGCCTGATCCAGAACGAGAACGAGACCATGGCATTTTTCTATGCAGGCCGTGCAGCAGCACATGGCTCCGCAGTAGAAACCGAAATCGTCGGTACCCGCGGCACCCTGCGTATTTCCGCAGTTCCGACCGATTCCCTGCTTGAGGTCATGAGCGAGCATGGCGTTTGCCGTGAGTGCTACCAGGATTTCGTAACCCGTTGGCACGACGCTTACATCAAGGAAATGGAATACTTCTGCGCACAGGTTGAAAAGGGCGAGCCGGCGAATCCGAACGTATACGACGGCACCAAGTCCACCAACATCGCATTCCGCTGCAAGGAGTCCTTCCTGAAGAACGAGATGCTGACGCTGAGCGAGTAATCCATCATTTGGCATAAAGCATATGAGGCCGGTATTGTACGTTGCAATACCGGCCTTTTTGTACGCCTGTCACCGCAGGCATACAAAAGCCCACAGGGCAGGAGAAATTCCTGGCTCTGCGGGCAATTTTTTTATCAATCCTCAGCCTTGCCAAATTCAGAAAGCTGGAGGTTTTCGTTTTTGTCCAGCGCCCAATTCAGGTTCCACATGCTGGTGAACAGCAGCAGATACCGACCGCGGTAGTCCTGTACAACCTTGCTGTCCGAGGTAATTTTCAGCTCGTCCGGCTGTACGTCTTCGTTTTCAATCCAGCGCAGGTATTGATATGGCAGGCTTTCCATGACAATATCAACGCGGTATTCGTTTTTCAGGCGGTATTCCAATACATCCAGCTGCAAGGTGCCGACGACGCCGACAATGACCTCTTCCATGCCGGTGTGCGGTTCCTGGAAAATCTGGATGGCGCCTTCCTGCGCAATCTGTTCCATACCCTTGATGAACTGCTTGCGCTTCATGGTATCCTTCTGGCGCACACGGCAGAATACTTCCGGGGCAAACGTCGGGATGCCCGAATATTTGCAGTCAAAGCCCGGCGTGCAGACGGTGTCACCGATGGAGAAAATACCCGGGTCAAAGACACCGATGATATCGCCGGCATACGCTTCGTCAATGATGGCACGATCCTGCGCCATAATCTGCTGCGGCTGTGCCAGCTGGATTTTTTTCCCGGCCTGCACATGATATACATCCATGCCTTTTTCAAATTTGCCAGAACAGATACGCATAAATGCGATGCGATCGCGGTGCGCTTTGTTCATGTTGGCCTGGATCTTAAAGACAAAGGCAGAAAAATGTTCGTCAAACGGGTCGATGACTTCGCCATGGGACAGGCGGGCTGTCGGGGGCGGGGTCATTTCCAAAAAATACTGCAAAAACGGTTCGACACCGAAGTTGGTCAGTGCGGAGCCAAAGAAAACGGGGGACAGCGTTCCGTCGTGGACGCGCTGTATGTCAAATTCCTCGCCTGCGCCGCTCAGTAGCTCAATGTCGTCTTGCAGGGTTTCCCACAGCCGTTCACCGACCATCGGTTCCAGGGCCGGGTCATCGGTGGCATAAACCGTCGCCTTGGCCTCCTTGGTGCCAGAAACCGAAGCCGCTTCAAACGCCATGACATGATTTTTCTGGCGGTCATATACGCCTTTGAATTCCTTGCCGCAGCCGATCGGCCAGTTGACGGCATAGGTATCAATGCCAAGTTCTTTCTCCAGCTCGTCCAGCAGATCGTACGGGTCGCGGGATTCCAGATCCATCTTGTTGATGAAGGTGAAAATCGGGATGCCGCGCATAGAGCAGACCTTGAACAGCTTGCGGGTCTGTGCCTCAACGCCCTTGGATGCGTCGATGACCATGATGGCGGAATCTGCTGCCATCAGCGTGCGATAGGTGTCCTCCGAAAAGTCCTGATGTCCCGGCGTATCCAGGATGTTGATGCAATGGTTGTCATATTCAAACTGCAATACAGAAGAGGTGACTGAAATACCGCGCTGTTTTTCAATCTCCATCCAGTCGGAAACGGCGTGGCGGGTATTTTTTTTGCCTTTTACCGTACCTGCAAGCTGGATGGCTCCACCATACAGCAGGAATTTTTCTGTTATGGTTGTTTTGCCGGCGTCTGGATGTGAGATAATCGCAAACGTGCGGCGCTTTGTAATTTCTGATTTTAAATCTGACAAAAGAACAAACCTCCGATCAGCATTTATTCCGAACAAAAAGCGCCGCAAACGATATGCAGGCGCATACACATATATAATAACATAAACCACGCGGGAAAACAATTCCTGTTTGGACAAAAAGGGCAGAAAAGCGGCGCGTCGATTGGTAGGAAAACTCGACGCGCCATACAGTAAAGAGAGATATATATGAAAGCACAGAATGGGAAAACTGTGCGGTGGCAGGCTATAGAAAACCTGTAACCGGTGAAACTCGGTTTGTTTCTTGATTACACCTATAGTATACGCACAATTGCGGTGGAAAACAATGGACAGGATTCATAAAATGAGGAAAAAATAGCGGAATCTGTGCGTCAAGTTGAACAATTGTCCTTTGAGAGAGGACAATCCAAGCATATCTGTCGATACAGCGGACGTTGTTTTTTGCCAGAAGCTATGATAAGATAAAGAAAATAACTTTTGGGAGCAATCAGGATGAACATTCAAATCTTTGGAAAAAGCAAATGCTTTGACACCAAAAAGGCAGAGCGCTATTTTAAAGAACGCCGTGTGAAATATCAATCGATTGATCTGCTGCGGTACGGTATGAGCAAGGGGGAATTTACTTCGGTATGCCGTGCGGTCGGACTGGATGCAATGATCGATCCAAAGTCCAAGGATCCGGACGCCGCTATGCTGCCGTATCTGGCATCGGACGATGCGAAAAAGGAAAAGCTGATGGAAAATCCGAAGCTGCTCAAAACCCCCATTGTCCGCAACGGCAAACAGGCGACGGTGGGGTATTGCCCGGATGTGTGGAAAACATGGGAATGAATCAATTGCCGCATTTTGTGGTAGAAACACAATCCGTTTGGGATGTATTGCAGCAGGAAACCCGCCCGATTGCCCTGTATGGCATGGGAGACGGCGCGGAAAAAATCCTGCGTGTGTGCAAACAGCGGAATATCCCTATCGCGGGTATCTTTGCTTCGGATGAATTTGTACGCGGACATAGCTTCGCCGGTTATCCGGTCAAAAGGCGGTGCGAGCTGGAGCAAGAACTGGGGGATTTTGTGGCTGTGATCGCTTTTGCGTCCAGCAGGCCCGAGGTATTGGCGTTGTTCGACGATTTGGATCGTACACATACGACCTATGCCCCAGATGTCCCGGTGGCGGAAGGCGCGTTGTTTGATCTGGATTTTGTCCAGGCACATCGTGCGGAGCTGGAACAGGCATATGGCCTGCTGGCAGATGACCGTTCCCGGGACGTTTTTGCTGCGACGGTAAACTTTAAGCTGAGCGGAAAGCTGCAGTGGCTGCGGGACTATACCGACAGCCGTGCGGAAGCCTTTGCGCGCTATCTCAAGCCGCATGGACAAGAACATTTTGTCGATCTCGGCGCATATAACGGCGACACCATCCGCGAACTGCTGCAGTATACCAATGGGACGTATGCATCAATTACGGCATTGGAACCAGACAAAAAGACCTTCAAAAAGCTGAAAAAATATGTGGAACAGGTGGGGCTGGCGCGCATCCGATTGGTGAACGCAGGCGCATGGGATCAGCCGGGTGAAATGCTGTTTGCCGGAAAGGCGGGACGCAATTCCGTTTTGACGCCTGTGATGCATACAGTATCGCATGACAGGCGCGTGGTTACGATCCCCGTCGAGTCTGTGGATCATGTATTGGACGGTGCGCCATGTACGCTGCTCAAGCTGGATGTGGAGGGCGCGGAGCGCATGGCACTGGAAGGGGCCAGGCATACCATCCAGACCTACCGCCCCAGGATTGCGTTGTCCGCCTACCATCGCAGCGAGGATCTATATGAATTGCCGCTGCTGTTGCATGACATGTGTCCCGATGTGCGCATCGGTATGCTGCACCATCCCTATGTCCCGGCATGGGAAACAAATTTTTACATAACGTTTGGGTAAAGTCTGGAAATATGGTTCGATTTGCGGTATACTAATGGTATCAGGATATCCACATGCAGAGGGAATCCAAGACATCAGGATGAAGGAGACGATACCGATGGACAATTGTTTTTATTGTAATCCGGATCATGAGGGCCGCAAGGCAATTATGTTCCGCGTTGGAAAGTTGAGAAAAAGCGTTCTGTACCTGTTTAAAGATCAGGCGCACAAGGGCCGTTGCGTGGTAGCGATGGACGAGCATCTGTCGGAGCTTTCCGACCTTACTCCGGAACAGCGCTACGCGTATATGGACGATGTTTCCGATGTTGCCGCAGCGGTCAAGAAGCTGTGGGGCTGCACCAAGGTCAACGTAGGTGCATTTGGCGACAAGCTGCCGCATATACATTTCCATATTGTGCCGAAGTATGAAGGCGGTTTTGAATTTGGCGGCGGTTTTGAAATCACCAACCCCAATCCGGTATATCTGACACAAGAAGAATACGACGATATGATGGCGCAGCTGAAGGAAGAGCTGCACATCACGGAAGATTGATCAGAACGTCTTGTCCACTGATTGACTCGTAAAAAACAACCTCATTCTGCCGAAAACCTTGCGTTTGGGTGGGATGAGGTTGTATTTTTCCTCGCTTCTCCTTGGCGGAATCCGGCGATGTGCTTTGCGGCAATTCATATGGACAAAGCCTGCCCCTTGAAATATAATAGTAATATCGTAACAACAGAATGAACCGTAAGGGAGGACGTTGCAGATGGCACAGAGATATATGACGGATTACCATTTACATACATATTATAGCGACGATTCCGATTATCCCATGGAACAGCTTGTCCAAGATGCGATTGCAATGGGCCTTTCGGAAATTTGCATTACCGACCATGTGGACTATGGCATCAAAAAAGACTGGGAGGATCAATCGATATCCTATCACCCGGAGGACAAAGCGAAGCTACCTGTCATGAATGTGAAATATCCTGCTTATCATGCGGAGATCGGCCGGATGCAGACAAAATACGCGGGGCAGATTGTCATACGGGAAGGAATGGAATTTGGCATGCAGGTACATACCATACCCCAGTACCGAAAACTGTTCGCGTCCTATCCGTTTGATTGTATCATTTTGTCTTGTCATCAGGTAGACGATCAGGAATTTTGGAGGCAGGATTTTCAAAAAGGGAGAACACAGGAGGAATACAACCGGCGGTATTATGAAGAAATCCTTCATGTTGTCCGGCAATATAAGGATTATAGTGTGTTGGGACATTTGGATATGATTACCCGCTATGACCCGGCGGGGCTCTATCCGTTTGAAAAGGTGCGGGACATCGTTGCCGAAATCCTGCGGCAGGCGATACGCGATGGAAAAGGGATCGAAGTCAATACATCCAGTCATCGATATGGGCTTTCCGATTTGACGCCGTCAAGAGATATTTTGAAGCTCTATCGGGAGCTTGGCGGAACGATACTGACCATAGGCAGCGATGCGCATAAGCCGGAGTATCTTGCAGCTTATGTGGAGGAAACCTTGGAAGAGATCAAGTCGCTTGGATTTTCTTCTATCTGTACGTTCGAGAACATGCAGCCCATATTCCATCCATTGTGATGGGATTCTACCATCTGGGTAAATGGCACGACGGCAGAAAATAAAACGATATTAACGATATTTAAGATAGATTTTGTGGTTTGCATGAGGGATTGCAATGAAATTTTTACATCTTGGTGATCTGCATCTCGGCAAGCGGGTATATGGCTATTCGATGCTGGAGGATCAACGCGTTATCTTGGGGCAGATTGTACAGATGGCAAGCGAACAGCAGGTAGATGCCGTAGTAATCGCGGGCGATATTTATGACAAAGCTGTGCCGCCTGGGGAAGCTGTCAGTCTGTTTGACAGCTTTTTTACTGCACTGTGTGCGCAAGAGATTGCAGTGCTTGCGATCAGCGGCAATCATGATTCCGGGGAGCGGCTGGATTTTGGACGGACGCTGTTGGCGCAACAGGGGATGCATCTGGCGGGAAGCTTTGACGGCGTATTGCAATCGGTTACGCTTTGCGATGCGACGGGCTGCCGCGTGCAGTTCCATCTGCTTCCATGGCTGCATCCAATGGAGCTAAAGGAAAAGCTGCATCTGGAAAAAAGCACCCAGCAATGCGCCGTACAGGCGGCGCTGGATCAAGCCGACTGGGAGAAGGATGCCAGACATGTGCTGCTTGCCCATACCTTTGTAACGGTGGGTGGCGAGCTTCCGGCGCAGTCCGAGTCGGAGATCATCCCGGTCGGCGGCGTGGACGCCGTAGATGCCGCGTTGTTTGAACGGTATGATTACACGGCGTTGGGGCATATCCATCGTCCGCAGCAGCTTGGGCGGGCGTGTGTGCGGTATGCCGGTTCGCCGCTGAAATATTCGTTTTCTGAAGCGCGCTATCCCAAATCTGTACCGTTGGTCACCATCCATGCCGAAGGCGAACCGGACATTGTGTTGCTGCCATTGCAGCCGCGGCATGATCTGCGGGAGATCCGCGGGAGTCTGGAAGACGTGCTGTCTGAGCAGACCGTACAGGCGGGCGACTGCGAGGATTATATCCGTGTCATCTTAACGGATGAAGAGGAGCTATATGATCCGCAGGGCGCGCTGAAAGCGGTTTACCCCAACCTGATGCGGCTGGATTTTGACAACGCCCGCACCCGGAGCGACGATGCGGAGGGCCTACAGCGGGAGGAGGCGGCAAAGCAGCTGACGCCCGCAGAGCTGTTCATGCAGTTTTTTGCCGAGCAAAACGGAAAGGATTTGACGGAATGGCAGCTGGGTATGCTGCAGGACATCTGTTGCAGAGTGGAGGAAGAGGATGAAGCCGATTGAGTTGACCGTCAGTGCATTTGGACCATATTCCGGAAAAATGACGCTTTCCATGGAGGATTTTGGCGGAAGTGGGCTGTTCCTGGTCACAGGGGATACCGGCGCGGGTAAGACAAGTATTTTTGATGCGATTTGCTTTGCCCTGTTTGGCGAAGTCAGCGGCTCCCAGCGCGCGTCCGATCAGCTGCGTTCCGATTTTGCCAAACCCGATGCGGAGACCTATGTCGATTTCCGCTTTTCCCACCAGGGGGAAGAGTATTATATTGAACGTATACCCAAATATGAGCGACCGAAAAAGCGTGGCAGCGGCACTGTGACGCAAAATCCCAAGGCGATTTTAAAATACCCCGACGGCTCCACGGTTGCCGGGGCAAACGCAGTCACGGAGGCGGTGGAGCAGCTGCTTGGCGTGGGATGCCAGTCCTTCAAACAGATTTCTATGATTGCACAGGGCGAATTTTTGAAGCTGCTGACGGCGGATAGCCGTTCCCGTGCGGAAATCATCCGCAAGGTATTCCATACGGAACCATTGGTTCAGCTGCAAAAGCAGATCAAAGCGGAATATAACGCATGGAGCCGGAAATGTGAGCAGACTCGGCAGGCTGTATTGCAGTATGCGGAAGGCTTCCGCATACCGGAGGATAGTCCGCTGCGCGGGCTGGCACAAACCCAGCTTGCGGATTTGCTGGAAGGGATTACAGGGCAAAATGCGGAGGATCAGGTCCACTTGCAGGCTGCGGAAGTCCAGTTGGCGCAGCTGCAGCAAGCCAGAACTGCGGCCACTGAGGCAGTTGTACGCGCACAGCAGCAACAGGATGCGTTGGAAAAATGGCAGGCGGCAAAACAAAAGCTGGAGGAGCTGAACGCGCAGCAGGCGGATATGGAGCGGGAAAAGAACCGGTTGGCGCAGGCGAGACGTGCCAGGGATATGGTCCTGCCCAAGTGGAACCTGTGGCAAATGGAGCAGCAGCGCGAGGAAACGCTGCGGGACAGCGTACAACAGCGCGAACAGGCGGTACGGCAGCTGGAACAGGCGGCGCCTGCTGTGCGGCAGGCATGGGAACAGGCCGCGCAGCAGCAATCCCAGCTGACGGCATTGGAGCAGGACATCACCCGATTGGCCGACGCGCAGGAAAAAGCCGCAGCATGGCACCAAAAACAGGACGAAGCGGCGCGGCTGCAACGTGCCGCAACCCAAAAGCAGGACGTTTGCCGGCAGGCGGCAGAAAAGCTTGCCGGTATGCAGACCGAATTGGAACGTCTGGATCGCCAGGTGGAGCAGCTGCATCAAATCCAGATGGAATTGGCGGATAAGCGCATTGCGTGGAAGGACTCCAAAAAAAGGGAAGACCGCCTGAAAGCGGCGTCGGCGTTGTTTGCGGAATTGGAGGAAAACCGAAAGCAGCAGGAAGCCGGACAGAAGCAATACCGGATGCTGGAGCAGGCGTTTTCCAAGGCGGAACAGCGGTATCAAGCGGATGAATTGACATGGCTGCGTGGTCAGGCCGGGATTCTTGCGCAGTCGTTGTGCGAAGGCGATCCCTGCCCGGTATGCGGGGCGATCCATCACCCGGCGCCGGCGCACTTGGAACGGTCCGTACCGTCCGAGCAGCAGCTGGAACAGGAAAAGAAAGCAATGGAACAGGCACGCGCGGCATTGCAGCAGCAAAGCATAACGTGCGCTGCCTGCAAATCCAAGACCGAAGCGGCACAGGAAGCGGTGCGGCGCGCCTGCCAGGAGCTGTTTGGCGTGGACAGCAAGACACAGCAGGATTTTGCGCTTGCGCAGGCGCAGCAACACGAGGAAACTTTGACGCTGCAGCAGCAGGGAAAGGCGCTTGCCGGGCGCGAAAAACAAGGAGTAGAACAACAGAAAACGCGTGACGCTCTGTTGGAGCAAAAGCCCACAATGGAGGCTGCGGCGAAACAGGCGGAAACAGATTGGCGGCAGGCGCAAACGCAGGCGGCCGCAACTGCCGCCGCCGCACAGGCGTTGCGCGCCGCCATCCCGTTCGACGATTTGCAGCAGCTCGAGCTGTTGCTGCGCCAAAAAAGAAGCGAGCGGGATGACATCGGCCAGCGCATCGAGCAGGCGAACACCGCATGGGAGCAGCACCAGCGAAAGCAGGCGGGAGCAAAAGAGGTGCTTGCATCCGAAAAAGCCCAGCAGGAGCAGGCCGCGCAGTCTGCGGCGCAATCGGCACAGCAGTGGAAGGAGTCGCTGGTGGAAGCCGGATTTGCCACCGGCGAGGCGTATCAGAAAGCGTTGCTCACGCCGGAGGAGCTGCAGCGGCGCGAACAGCAGGTACAGCAATGGATACAGGATGTTGCTGCCGCCACCCGACTGGAGCGCGAATATGCTGCTGCCGCGCCGAAAGCGGAACTAGCAGATATGGAACAGCTGGTAGCAAAACGGGAGCAGGCGGAACTTGCTTGCCACTCCTGTGAGGCGGAAAAGCATCAGATATCTGAACGCCTGCGGGTAAATGGTGATACATTGCAGCGCATTGGCGACATGCAGGAGCAATTGACCCAGTTGGAAAAGCAGACGGCGGCTCTACGGGAAATGTCCCAGACGGCAAACGGAGAGCTGAACGGCAAACAAAAGCTGATGCTGGAACAGTATGTACAGGCAGCTTATTTTGAACGGGTTTTGCAGCGTGCCAATCTCCGCTTGCGCGATATGACGCAGGGACGGTATGAGATGCGCCGACGGCGGAAGGCGGAAAACAACCGCAGCCAATCCGGCTTGGATATCGATATCATGGACTATTACACGGGAAAATGCCGTTCGGTAAAGACGCTGTCCGGCGGAGAATCCTTCCTCGGGGCGTTGGCGTTGGCGCTCGGCATGTCGGATGTCATCCAGAGCTATGCGGGCGGCGTACGCGTCGAAACTGTGTTCATCGACGAAGGCTTTGGCTCGTTGGATAGCGCTGCGCTGGAGCAGGCAATTTCCGTCCTGGTGCGGCTATCTGGCGGAGATCGGTTGATTGGTATCATTTCCCACGTTGCGGAGTTGAAGGAACGGATTGACAAACAGATTGTCGTGCGGCGCAGCACCGACGGAAGTACAGCACAGGTGATAACGGGGTGAATGTGATGAGCACCAGTGAGATGAACGTAATCGCCACCATCCGCACAGAGTTTCCCACCAAATTCGGGATCCCAAGACAGAGCGGCATTGTGGAAGGCTTGCAGGCAAAAATTGTGTTTGAACCGGAATATCGCAATCCGGATGCCCTGCGAGGATTGGAGGATTTTTCTCATATTTGGCTGATTTGGCAGTTTTCCAAAAGCATACGGAAGCAGTGGTCGCCGACGGTACGGCCACCGCGGCTTGGCGGAAATACCAGGATGGGCGTTTTCGCCACGCGTTCCCCCTTCCGGCCCAATCCCATCGGCCTGTCCAGCGTGCGCCTGGACGGTATGGATCTGCACACGGAGGAAGGGCCGGTACTCTATGTGTCCGGTGCTGATTTGATGGACGGGACCCCGATTTATGACATCAAGCCGTTCCTCCCCTATGCGGATAATCATCCGGATGCGACGGGCGGTTTTACGCAAAACACCAGCGGGAAGATATTGCAAGTGGTTTTTCCGGAGCAGTGGCTTGAAGTGGTGCCAGAGGCGCGCAGGGAAGCGCTGACCGGCGTGCTCGCGCACGATCCACGCCCATCCTATCAGAATGATCCGGAGCGGGTGTATGGCATGGCGTTTGCCGGACTGGAAATCAAATTTCGTGTGGCCGGCGACATTTTGACGGTTTGCAGCGTCAGCCAGGAGGAAAGATAACATAAAGAGCAATAGAGGGCTGCGTGTGTGAGATCACGCAGCCCTCTGATGATATGGGGAAAGATTAGGGGAAAGAGATAGAAAAGTGCAGATGATGATGGAATTACAGCGTTACAATCTTGCCGGATTTCCATGCTTCGGTCGTACCAAAGCCAATGGCAGTGGACTTGGTGCCGTCGTATACGGTGACATCAGGCTTTCTGCCTTCGCAGATGCAGTCGATGAATTCCTGCATTTCTGCCAGGTAAGCTTCTGCAAAACGCTCCGGGAAGCCTTCGACGCACTCGGTGACAACACCGGCAGAATTGTACAGCTTGGCCAGGTTTTTCTGCGGCTCCGGGCTGATGCGGATGGAACCGTTGGTGCCGATGATTTCGGTCTCTACGTGGTAACCGTGCGGTGCAGTGCGTCCGACATGGATGACACCGATGCCGCCATTCTTGAATTTATAGGTGGCAACTGCGGTTTCGTCATCGCCAGCTGCTTTGAATTCTGGATGTTTGAAGGTAGAGCCGATGGCGTATACCTCAGCTGGCTCGTCTTGGAGGAACCAGCGCATCAGGTCAATGTCGTGCACTGCCATATCGATGAAGATACCGCCGGAGGTAGCTGCAAATTTGATGGAACCTTCGACCAATGCTTCCGGGTCGATGCCGGTAGCTTTTACCATATACGGCGTGCCGATCGCGCCCTCCTGAATTTTCCGCTTTGCATACGCATAAGACGCATCATAACGACGCATGAAGCCGAGGAAAAAGATCTGATCCGGGTGACGCTCTACTGCGGCTTCTGCAATTTTGCACTGCTCCAAATCAACGCCCAGCGGTTTATCGGTAAACACATGCTTGCCAGCGTCCAAAGCAGCTTCAATCTGCCAGCAATGCTCGGAAGAGGTTGTGACGATGGCAACGGCATCGATGTCGGCGTTTGCCAACATATCACGGAAGTCGGTATAGACGTCGGTGACGCCAAGTTCATTCTTTGCGTATTCCAGTTCGGCAGGCATGATGGAGCATGCAGCTGTCAGCTGTGCGTTCGGGATTTTGAATGCGATGTTTTTTGCATGAACCTTACCCAGACGGCCCAGGCCTGCGATGCCAACTTTGATCGTTTTCATGATGAATTCCTCCTGATCGTGTTGCTATTGTTGAGATGGTTCCCTTGCGGAATGGATTGTTCCGTTCATTTCATTTGTATGTATTGTATAATGTTTGCAAAATGAAGTCAATAGAGCGAAAAACACTTCGTATATATGGATAAAAAGTTGGAAAATCGTTCGTGTATTGTTCACAACAAAACGCTGCGTTTTTTTGCTGGAAACCTGTGACGCGTGACAAAATAAAAATATCTTTCAGCAGCGTGCTGGGTGTGGTATACTGAAGTCGGAGGAGGTGGAAGCAGATGAAGCATACGGTCAGGAGCATCGCTGCGCTAGCGGGCGTATCCCGCGGCACGGTCAGCCGCGTGCTGAACAACCAGCCGGACGTCAGCCCGGAGGTGCGCGCGCGGGTTTTGCGCATCATTGAGGAGACCGGTTATCGGCGGGATGAACGCTTTGCCGGTGGGGAACGGATTTGCATTGGAGTCATTGTAGCGCATTGGCAGAACGATTATTTTATCAATAGCACCCTGCGGGGGATCCAGCGCGCGGCGCGGGAGATCAACGCCGGGAAGGTGACGCTGGAGATCCGCAGAATGAATAGTAGATCGGATGAGGAATACATCCGTGTCTGCGAACAGCTGCTGGAGATTGGTGTGCGTGCGTTGGTTTTGAATGCCCCAGACAATGTTATCATCGCGGCGGAAATTGAACGGCTGATGCGCGCAGGAATTGCAGTCGTCACATATAATTCCGATCTGCCCGGCACGAAACGGATGTGCCACGTGGGGCAGGACCTTGCCAAATCAGGAAGGATTGCCGCCGGCCTGATGGCGCGCAGCTTATCCTCGAAGGACCAGGTGCTTGTCATTACAGGCAACATGGAATTCCGTTCCAACCGTGTGCGTGTGGATGGCTTTTTGGAGCATATGGAACGGCTTGGATTCCGTTCCGATAGCTACATATTGGCAGAGTGTTATGAACGGTACGATTTGACGCATGAGACAGTGTGCCAAGCATTGGAGCGCAATCCGCGGCTGCACGGCATATATATGGGTACGGAAAATGTAAAGGCATGTGTGGATGCGCTCAAAGGTGTTCGGCGGCGTATGACGGTTGTGGCCAACGACCTGACGCCCGAGGCAAAGCACTCGCTCAAAAAAGGGAAGATTGATTTTGTTGTCGAACAGGATTTTTCTGGCCAAGTCTATCGGGCTATTTTAATCCTGCATGAGCTGCTGGTGTATGGGCACCGCATCCGGCACGAAATTGTCAATGTCAATACGTCTATCATCACCAGGGAATTGCTGTAGGGCAGGTGCAAAGCAACAGAAAAGCGGATGTATTTTTGTTGTATGATATCTGGCCTTTTAATAGAATGGGACAAAAAAGGGGTAAAGCATGGAACAATATTCGATGGAACTTATGTATGCAGCCCGTTTGCTGCTCAGCGGCTTTTGCGGCTTGTTGATCGGGTTTGAACGTCAAAACCATATCCGTGCGCAGCACCGGGAAAGCGCCGGTATGCGTACCCATATGCTGGTGTGTGTCGCCTCCGCAGCCATGATGCTGATCTCCAAGTATGGGTTTATGGATGTCCTGCTGTATGGGGACAATGTCCGTGTCGATGTTTCGCGTGTTGCGGCTGGCATTGTTTCCGGCGTCAGCTTTCTGGGTGCAGGCACCATTTTTATCAGAAGGGACAGCATCAAGGGCCTGACGACTGCTGCCGGCGTTTGGGCTGCGGCAGCGGTGGGGATGGCAGTCGGCTGCGGTATGTACGGTACCGGTATCGTGCTGACGGTGTTGGTTTTGCTCATCCAAGAAATGTCCCGCATTCATTTGTACCAGCAGGAAGGCGATTTGAATACCGTGATTGTTGTACTGACGGGTACCGAAATCAACGCTAGGGAAATTTTGGACTGGTTCCGCAGTGCAAATATGGATATACAAAATGTAACCAGTGATAAAACCGACCATGGAAATCTCCGCTTAACCATGCGCGTATGGATGCGCCGCCGTGAGGATAAAGAGATGCTGCTCGATTTGCAGAGCGAAATGGCGTGTGTCAAAAGCGTGGAATTTTAACCCGAGGATGTCCGATGGCGATGGCTGTTTGTCGGCAGGAGCGTTGTTCCAAGAGATACGGGAGTATCGATCAGAATGCCTAAATATACAAGTGAAAAATTGTAAGAAACCACCAATTTCTCTGGAATCTGAAAAACGATAGTTGACATTTTCTTATGTGGGTGTTAATATTCTAGTAACAAATTCGTTGGGATGTTACTGGTAAAGCAGGCTTGACCAACTCTATCTTTGCATATGGTGCGCCGGAGAGCGGTGTCTATGTACGCTAGGATAGGGCTGGTTATTTTTTTGGAAAAAGGGGAACAGGATAGAATGAGAATTAAGAAAGTCATTAACAACAATATCCTGTGCACGATTGACGAAAAAGGAAGCGAAATGATTGTTACCGGGCGCGGCATCGGCTTTCAAAAGCATCGGGGAGAACGCATCGATGCGGATGCTGTCGAGCGGGTCTACCGTATGGAGGGCAAGGCCGAACAGAAAAAGCTGCGCGAGCTGGTGGAGCAGATCCCATTGGAGCATCTGCGGCTGACAGAGGAATTGATTGCGTATATCCAGTCCAATATGAAGCAGAAGCTGAACGAATCTATTCTGATTACGTTGTCCGACCATATCAGCTTTGCCATCAAGCGCAAGCAGGATGGCGTTGAGTTCAGCAATCCGCTCAAGGGCGCAATCATGGCTTATTATCCGACGGAATACCACATGGGGCAATATTGCCTGAAGGTAATCAGCGAACGCCTACAGGTGTCATTGCATGAAGATGAGGCGGCGTTCATCGCGCTGCACATTGTCAATGCTGAGCTGAATACGAACATGAGCGAGATGTATGACATTACCCGGCTCATTGAAGGCTCGATTTCCATTGTGGAATTTTATTATAAAAAGCAGTTTGACCGCGATTCCTTGGACTTTAGCCGATTTGTCGTCCATTTGCGTTATTTTGCACAACGCCTGTTCCAGGGAAAGACGATGCCGGATATGGAGGATGAGCAGGACATCCTGTTTCGCCGCCTCATCGCGCGCAACTGTAAGCAGCATTATAAATGCGCGCAATGCATTGGCGAGTACATCCAGAATACGTATGGCAAAACGCTTTCAGAAGAAGAGTTAATTTATCTGACGATCCACCTCAAGCGCATCAATATGGATGCGGAGGAATGACAAGTGAATCGTTCCCCGGCGCACCGCCGGGCGTGGGATAGTTACCGTTCGCCGGGCTAAACCCATATCAAATACGCAGGGAAAGGCTGCGCGTTTGGTATGGGTTTTTATATTTTCGGGAAGGATAAGCTGAGGTAGAGGCAAGCTTCTTTTCCGTAGGCCCTGATATGGGTTGAAACATAATGTTAGGAGGAATTTTTATGAAAGACAAAATCTTTGGTATTCTGCAACGTGTAGGCAGATCGTTTATGCTGCCGATTGCGTTGCTGCCAATTGCGGGCTTGCTGCTTGGCATTGGCAGTTCGTTTACCAATCAGACCATGCTGGAAGCCTATGGTCTGACCGGCGTTATCTATCCAGGCAGTATCCTATATACCATCCTGGATATCATGAACCAGTGCGGAAGCGTTGTGTTCAATAACCTTGCGCTGCTGTTTGCAATGGGCGTTGCAATCGGCATGGCGAAAAAGGAAAAAGAGGTTGCCGCATTGGCTGGTGCCATTGCATACCTGGTCATGAACACTGCAATCAGCGCCATGATTGAAGCAGCCGGCGGCGTCGAGGCGATGGCAGAAAACTCTACAACTTCTGTACTCGGCATCACAACGCTTCAGATGGGTGTATTTGGCGGTATTATCGTCGGCTTAGGTGTCGCAGCGCTGCACAACCGCTTCTATAAAGTGCAGCTTCCGCAGGTATTGTCCTTCTTTGGCGGTACACGCTTCGTCCCGATTATCTCCACCGCAGTGTATGTCGTTGTCGGCATTGCAATGTTCTTTGTATGGCCGGTCATCCAGAGCGGTATCGCAATGCTGGGCAATCTGGTCATCCATTCTGGTTACATCGGCACATGGATTTACGGCATCATTGAGCGTGCACTGATCCCGTTTGGACTGCATCACGTATTCTATATGCCGTTCTGGCAGACCGCAGTGGGCGGCACGGCGATTGTAGACGGCGTGACCATCCAAGGCGCTCAGAATATCTTTTTTGCAGAGCTGGCTTCCAAGTCCACGGAAGTATTCTCTGTTTCTGCAACGCGGTTTATGGCGGGCAAATTCCCGTTCATGATTTTCGGTATGCCTGGTGCAGCGCTGGCAATGTACCGCTGCGCGCGTCCGGAAAAGCGCAAGGTTGTCGGCGGTCTGTTGATTTCTGCCGCACTGACTGCAATGCTCACCGGTATTACGGAACCGATTGAATTTACGTTCCTGTTCGTGGCTCCGGCAATGTATGTCGTACATTGTATCTATGCGGGTCTGTCGTATATGCTCATGCATATCCTGAACGTCGGCGTAGGCATGACGTTCTCCGGCGGCGTTATCGACCTTGCATTGTTCGGCATCCTGCAGGGCAATGCAAAGACACATTGGATTTGGATTGTTGTCGTCGGTGTGGTCTATTTCTTCCTGTATTATTTTACCTTCTCGTTTATGATCCGCAAGATGAACCTGAAGACGCCGGGACGTGAAGATGATGACGAGGAAACCAAGCTATTTACCCGTTCGGACTTTAAGGAAAAGACTGGCATTGGGCCGGATGGTGCGGCATCCGCAGGGAAGTCTTCTGATCCGACTTCTGCGCTGATCCTGGGAGGACTTGGCGGCAAAGCAAATCTTTCGGACGTTGATTGCTGCGCAACCCGTCTGCGTGTTACCGTTATCGATCCTGCGAAGGTATCCGATCCCATGCTCAAGCAGTCCGGTGCATCCGGTATCATCCACAAGGGCAACGGTGTCCAGGTTATTTATGGACCACAGGTAGCTGTGATCAAGTCCAACCTGGTTGACTTTATGGAAACACCTGAAGCAAACCAGATTGGCACAGAAATGCAGGCTGCACCAGTGGCGACGGCAGAAGCGGCGCCGGAACAGCCGAAAAAGGCCATGAAGGATGTCGTTCTCGGCGCGCATATGAATGGCCGTATGATGTTGATGAACGAAGTACCGGATGAAGCGTTTGCTTCCTGTGCAATGGGAGAAGGCGTTGCGATTGAGCCGAGCGAAGGCAAGCTGTATGCTCCGGCAGATGGCGTGATTGAAACGGTGTTTGACACCAAGCATGCCATTGGCTTGACCACAGACGATGGCGCTGAGCTGCTGCTTCACATCGGTATTGATACAGTAAAGCTGGGCGGCAAGCATTTTGAAGCCCATGTTGAACCGGAGCAGGCCGTCAAGAAAGGCGATCTGTTGGTATCCTTTGATCTGGAAGCCATCAAGGCAGAGGGATATCCGTTGGCAACCCCGATGATCGTTTGCAATACGGAAGATTATGTAGCGATCAAGCCGCTGGCAACCGGCGAAGTCAAGGCTGGACAGGATCTGCTTTCCATCAAGGGATAAACCAAGTATGATACAGTTTGGCGTATCTCATTGATTTGCTGTTTCCAATCTCCTACCATAAAGCCCCGCTGAAGCGCGACTGCATGCGTTTCGGCGGGGTTTCGTTTGGAAAGAAATACGGTGGCAACACGCGCGTCATGGGCATCACAGTATGGGATGATTATCTGGTTTGCAACAGCGGCAGGGGACACGGATCAATTGTGAAATTTTTGAAAAGTTCCTTGCATAGGACGGCTTTTTTTGGTATATTAGGAATACACTGAACGCATAGGAGGAAATCAAAATGGACGATACCGATAGTGACGCCGCTCCGTTTTGTCATCAGAATAGTATAGATCAAAGGCATAGCTATGCCCGCCGTGCGGGGGGATGGCTGTGCCTTTTGTTGTCTGTGATGCTGTGCAAGCATGGAGGCGGCACAAAACGCGGCAGCCTTGCTGGAGGTGGACGGCGTGAAAGGTAAAGCCCGGAACATCCTGCGTGTCGCGATTGTGGCTGTTTTACTCGCAGCATGTTGCCTGAATGTGGTGGCGTGCATAGGCTCTGGATTTTTGCCGGCAGAAGCGGCGGCCTGTTTCCCGGCCTCCACGGGAAATTTGGAGGATACTGCATGGGATATGCCAATTCATTGTGAAATCACCGCGGTGTGTTCTAGTACGGTATCAAAGGGAAAATGGCACAACGGATCGGGACAGTCACTGCGGCAGACGCCGATATCGATCATGGATACCAGCGGGAAGAAGGACGCTGGGGGGTGCGCGGAAATACCGCCGCCGAGCGTACCGGAGAGCGTTGCGGCTATCGTATCCTACATCCATGACCAGGACGGGGAAAAAGAAAACGGGTATCTCTTCTTGTAAAACCGCTTGAAAAAACGGGAAGGCGGTTGACGCCGCTTTCCGCATGTGCACGAAAGCAATGAGAAAGGATACAGTTGATTTGGAACTCAATAAAAGCAATATCAAAAAGATTATGGGGATGATCACGGCTTCTCTGGTCATTTTTTGGGGATTGAACCATTTACAGGCCATAGGCCGGGCGATATCGGGATTTGTAGGAATGATTTCACCGTTTCTTCTGGGGCTGTGCTTTGCATTCCTCATCAATATATTATTGGGGAAAATCGAGAAAGTATGGGATACCGTACTCGGAAACCGCACGGGAACACTTTGGAAAAAAATCAAGCGGCCTGTTTGCCTGATTTTGAGTTTTATCGTGATCATCGGTGTGATATGCATCATTCTTTTCCTGATTATCCCCGAACTGAAAAAGAATATTGTGACAATCGTCGATATGGTTCCGCAGTATGCCGCTTATATACGCGACGGCTGGAATGATTTGGCGGCATTTTTGGCGCAGTATTCTCTTGTGTTGCCGCAGGCGGATATAGACGGAACGGGGATACAGGATTTCTTATCTCAATATGGAGAAACTCTGCTCAACAAAACAATGGATATCACCGTGTCGATTGGATCTGGTTTGGTCAATACTGTTTTGGGGCTGGTCATGTCCATCTATGTGCTGCTGCAAAAGGAAAAGCTGGCCGTACAAGCGAAAAAGCTGCTTTTTGCCATGATACCGGTCAAACGGGCGCAGCAGGCGACCGGGCTGTTTCGCCTGGCAAACCGGATATTCACCAACTTTGTGACAGGACAGCTTTTGGAAGCCGTGATAATCGGCGTACTGTGCTTCATCGGCATGCTTTTGCTGCACATGCCATATGCGGCGATTATATCCGTGCTGGTCGGGTTTACGGCATTGATCCCGATATTTGGAGCACTGGTAGGCGCGGCGATCGGTGCGCTGTTGATTCTTGTGGTGAATCCATGGCAGGCGATCCAGTTCCTTATTTTCCTGGTGATTCTTCAGCAGCTGGAGGGACATATCATTTATCCGCGTGTGGTGGGCAAATCTGTGGGGCTGCCAGGACTGTGGGTTTTGATTACCATAACGGTCGGCGGCAATATGTTTGGTGTTTTAGGGATGCTGCTTGGTGTGCCGATTTGTTCGTTTTTCTACTGCGTTATTCAACAGGCAGTTCGGAATCAATTGACAAAGAAAGGGATTGAAATAAATGAATAGTGACAGTGTTTCACTCATTCTGATTGTTGTTTGTGTTATTTTTTCGGCTTATTTTTCTGCGACGGAAACGGCGTTTTCTTCGTTGAATCGGATCCGGGTAAAGAATATGGCCGAGAAGGGAAACAAAAAAGCAGCGCTGGTCCTGCGTTTGGAGGAAAATTATGACAGCCTGCTGTCAACCATCCTCATCGGCAATAACATTGTAAACATTGCCAGCGCATCGATCGCTACGGTGCTGTTTGTGCGGATGTTGGGCGAGGACATAGGTCCGAGCGTGTCGACTGCTGTGACCACAGTGGTGGTATTGATTTTTGGCGAAGTCTCCCCAAAGAGTATCGCAAAGGAATCGCCGGAAAAGTTTGCCATGTTTTCCGCGCCGTTTCTGCGGGTTTTGATGGTCATTCTGACGCCGTTTAACTTTTTGTTCCGTCAATGGAAACGGCTGCTGTCCCGCCTGTTCCAGACGCAGGAGGATCGTTCGATCACCGAAGAAGAGCTGCTGACCATCGTGGAAGAGGCTGAGCAGGAGGGCGGCATTGACGCGGAGGAAGGGACGCTGATCCGAAGTGCAATCGAGTTTTCGGAAATTGAAGCGGTGGATATTCTGACGCCGCGCATCGATATCACCGCTGTATCGTTGGATACACCAAAGGAAGATATTGCGGCGGTTTTTGCCGAAACCGGTTTTTCCAGGCTGCCGGTCTATGAAGACAGCATTGACAACATTACAGGAATCATCTATCAAAAGGACTTCCATCATTACGTGTACAATACGGAAAAAGATGTATTATCCATCATCCGCCCGGCATTGTACACGTCACAGGGGAAAAAGATCGGTGATCTGTTGAAACAGCTGCAAATGAAAAAATCCCATATTGCAGTTGTACTCGATGAATTCGGCGGAACGGTTGGCATTGTCACCATGGAGGATATCCTGGAAGAGCTTGTCGGTGAGATCTGGGATGAACATGATGAAGTGGTGGAGGAAATCCAGAAGGTTTCTGATTCGGAATATACCGTGCTGGGCGGCGCCAATGTAGAAAAGCTGTTTGAACTGTTGGATATTGACGACGAGCTGGATGTGGTGACCGTCAGCGGATGGGTCATGGATGAAATCGGAGGCGTACCGCAAAAGGGGGACCGCTTTACGTATCGCAATCTCCAAGTGTGCGTGCTGGAAATGGATGGAAAGCGCGTGGACAAAATACAGGTCATTGTAGACGAGGACACAGATACATAACAAAAGAGAAGGATGGCAAACGGCCGGATGGAAGGGAGAACCTTCCGTCCGGCCGTATTGTATGTGTCAGCGATAAGAGACATCGGACAAATGGATATCCTTTAAATCAATGGGGATACGGTACCGTTCGAGAAAAACCTTTACGGTTTCTCGATCCAACGGACATTTGGGACCGATTGTGACGCTGCGGATAAAGGAACCTTTGCAGCTGTCAAACGCGAGGTCGCGGTAAGGGACCAGATTGTTTTGACGTAGGCGGTAGTCCAAGGGGAAGAGGAGGAACCGGTCTAGTGATTGCTCCCGGTTTTGCCGGTTCAGCAACTGCTGGAAATGCGCTTCGTCAAAGGTCTGCGTTTCATATGGTGGCGCAGGAAGCTCAGGATAGTACACGCAGCGCCATTCCGCTTCTTCAGAAAATGCGTGGGATTTGAAAAAAGGGAGCGCGGGGTACAGGATGCGGATGAGTTGGGCAGCGGCCTTTTCCAATGAGGTGCGCAGCGGCAGCCAGCGCATATAAATGCAGAACAACTGCATACAGATGGCTTCAATTTCCTTGGTCGTATATTGGACGCTGTGAAATACAAGTCCGTCCGGAAGCGCCTGCTCGCTGCCCTTTAAACCGAGATAGCGTTCTGCGCGGCGGAAGGCAGGCAAAAATTCCGTGCCAGAGGAAACGCCGATACAAACGCCATAGCCGTTTTCCCCGTATCCGCGCCATTGGCTGAGCAGGTCGCGTTTGGAGGAAAAGCACGCGGCGAGGATCATGGTGTTGTAGTGGTGGAACTGGCGTTCCATCTCCTGCAGCAGGCTTGCAGCGAGCTTCGGCTGCTTGCTGCATGGGTAGTCGGGGTTGTTGATGTTGTTGCGGATGTGTTGTAAGCATTGCTGGATCGTCCACTTTTTTTCCATAAAGTCGTTGCTTTTTTCAATGTCGGATAGACGGAGTGTGTGATTTGAGATAATATGAAAAAAGGTTTCGACGCTGCAATAGTGATAAACGACGTCGGGCAACGGCTGGTGGTGTAAATATGTATTCATATGGGCTCTTCCTTTGACAAAATGACATCATGATGGTTCTATTGTACACGCGAAAAGAAGATTTGAAAAGGAAAATATGGAAATCAGCTGGGTGTTTTCGGTAGGAAAGGGCTGGAAATCATGCCGAAAAAACTGTGCATTATCACAAGCTTGGCATAAATGAATGGGAAATAGGGTGTTCATAGTGCCAAAAAGTTATCTGATTGCTTGACTTTATGCCATTTTTACGCTACAATGCACATAAAATAAATTTGTAACCGAAATGTAATCAAAGATTGCCGGTTGCACGCAGACAGGCTGCCGATCTCCGTCGGCGGCGAAACGCCCGCACGAATACAGGTTGTAGTGCGGCTTAGGCGAAAGGAGCTTTATGAACCTGTTTACATCGATTAAGAAGTTTCACTGTGATTTTACACACGTACATTTGAAGCGGCGCGCTGTCCCGTTGGCGTCACTGGCGGTGGTTACGGCAATGACCTTTCCGGTGATTGCGGTTGGCATGGATGTCTATACCATCACAGATGGTACGACAACAGAAGAAATATCCATGTATCAGGCGGATGCAGAAGCAGCGTTCCAGCGTTCGTCCTTCAGCCCGGAGGATTATAGCATTGTATCGGTGCTGGAAGAGGAAGACGGTTATGAGGTCACGGTAAAGCAGAATTACAACGTTACGGTGACAGTGGACGGCGAAACCCTGACGGTATACACCGGCGACGCGCGCGTTTCCAATATCCTGCGCAAGGCAGGTATTGAACTGGGAGAAGACGATCTGACCGAGCCGAGCGCAGATACGATGATTACCGAGCCATGTCATATCGACGTCACGCGCGTGACGACCGAGACCAAGACGCAGACAAGGGCGATTGCGTACACGACGGAAAACCGCAATTCCAGCGAGCTGGAAATCGGCAAGAGCCGTGTCGCACAGAAGGGCGTCGAGGGCGTAGAAGAAATTACGCTGGAATACACCTATCACGATGGCGAGGAAGTCGCGTGTGTGCAGACCGGCACGCAGGTAGTCAAGGAGCCGGTGACAGAGATCGTCGAGCAGGGAACCAAGCAGCCGACGGTCGCCACCAGCGGCGGAAGCCTGTCGTATTCCCGTGTCCTCACGGTGGAGGCCACCGCATATAGTGGCGGCGGTACCACGGCGAGCGGTATGAAGGCGCAGGTGGGCAGAATTGCCGTCGATCCCAGCGTGATCCCGCTGGGGACCAAGCTGTATATCACTTCTGCGGACGGTACATCCTGGATCTATGGCGAAGCGGTAGCGGCAGATACCGGCGGTGCCATCAAGGGCAACCGGATCGACCTGTATTTCAATACGGAGTCGGAATGCAACAGCTTTGGCAGACGCAGCGCAAAGGTATATATTCTGAACTGACAGACGTACAGCATTCCCGGCGGGATAATCCTGCCGGGAATTTTTTCATTTTAGGGGGCTTTTCGTGTAATTCTTCCGGGAATGGCGCAAGCTGATTGCAAGCATTTGACAAACAGTGTATAATACAGGTGGCATAATAATAGAACGATTTCATCATGATTTGGAAAGACGAGGGACACAATGGATCTTTGTAATATCGACGATATCCGGTCTGTACTCGGCAGGCATGGATTTCACTTCTCAAAATCGTTGGGACAGAATTTCCTGACAGCGGCGTGGGTACCGGAGCAGATTGCGGATTCGTGCGGTGTGGACAAGGATAGCTGTGCATTGGAGATCGGCCCTGGCATGGGATGCCTGACACAGCAGCTTTCCCGGCGGGCAGGCCGGGTGTGCGCCATTGAGCTGGATCGTAAGCTGTTCCCGGTATTACGAGAGACGCTGGCGGATTGTGATAACCTCACACTGGTACAAGGGGATGTGCTCCAATGCGATTTGGCGGGAATTTGCCAGGAACATTTTGGCGATGCGCCGGTGTATGCCTGCGCAAACCTCCCATATTACATCACGACGCCGGCAATTTCCGCGCTGCTGGATGCCAATGTGTTTCGGGCCATTACGGTCATGGTGCAGAAGGAGGTTGCGGAGCGCATTTGCGCCGCAGCCGGTGACCCAGCTTACAGCGCCTTTTCGATCTATATTGATTACCATGCGAAGGCAGAGATTTTATTTGACGTGCCGCGCGATTGCTTTATCCCGCAGCCAAAGGTGGATTCCGCTGTAGTAAAGCTGACGCCGCGCAGCGGACCGCCGGTACCAGTTTGTAATGAACGGCTGTTTTTCTCACTGGTCAAGGCGGCTTTTGGACAGCGGCGCAAAACGCTTGCCAATGCGCTCAGCCCGGTTTTGGGCGGCACGCTGGGCAAGGCGGGCATTGTGCAGCTGATTACCGACTGTGGCTTTGACGCGCGTGTGCGCGGTGAAAAGCTGAGCCTTGCAGATTTTGCCAAATTGACCGAGCTTGCGCAGGCCCGGACGTCAGAGGGATAGAAAGGGATACGGATGGACCGGTATGTGGTAAAAAACAGGAAACAGCTTGCTTTGGGCTACACGACCGGCAGTTGTGCAGCGGCTGCGGCGAAGGCGGCCGCTGTTGCCTTGTTGTGCGGCAAACCTGTGCGGCAGGTACGGCTGATGACGCCGAAGGGCATCGGCCTGACGTTGGATGTGGAAGATATGACGCGCACACGTGAGGCGGTGCGCTGTGCGGTGCGCAAGGACGCCGGGGATGACCCGGACATTACCCATCATGTGCTGGTGTATGCCACGGTGCGGCGCATCGACACTGGGATTGTGATTGATGGCGGCGAAGGGGTCGGGCGGGTGACGCGTCCGGGGCTGGCGCAGCCGGTCGGCACAGCGGCGATCAATCCTGCGCCGCGCGAGCAGATCACATGCGCTCTGCGCGAAGTGGCGCAGCAGTATGGGTATTCCGGCGGCTTTTCGGTTATGATTTCCATTCCCGGTGGTGAAGCGCTGGCCGCGCGCACGTTTAACCCGCATTTGGGCATCGTGGGGGGCCTGTCTGTGCTTGGAACCAGCGGCATTGTCGAGCCGATGAGCGAGCAGGCGCTGATTGATACCATCCATGTCGAGCTGGATGCGCGCCGTGCTGCCGGACAGCGTATTGTGTTGCTGTGTCCGGGCAATTACGGCGCGGACTTTGCAAAGGAAACCTTTGGTTTGGATCTTGCAAAAGGCGTCAAATGCTCCAATTTTATCGGGGAAGCGTTGGATTATGCGGTTTACTGTGGGTTTGACGGCGTTTTGCTGATTGGACATGCGGGCAAGCTGATTAAGCTGGCGGCCGGCGTTTTTCAGACGCATTCTGCCTATGCGGATGCACGTCAGGAGATTTTCGCCGCGCACGCCGCGCTGTGCGGCGCGGATACCGAAACCGTGCGCAGGCTAATGCAGGCGGTTACGGTGGATGCCTGCTTGGAAATTTTGCAGCAAGCGGGGCTGGACAAGCCCGTACTCGATTCAATTGCAGACAAACTGCTGTCGCATCTGACGCGGCGGACATCCGGGAAATCCGGTAAGCCATTTTCTGTGGATTATGTGGTTTTTACCAATCAATATGGCGTCATGATGCAGACGGAACAGGCAGCTGCCTGCATTGCGGCGCTGCGGGAGGAGGAATAGCAATGATTCATTTTGTTGGGGCAGGCCCGGGAGCGGAGGATTTGATTACGATTCGCGGCGCGAAGCTGCTGGAGCAAGCGGATGTTGTTGTATACGCCGGTTCTCTGGTCAATCCGGCGCATTTGACACGTACAAAAGCTGGATGCGCCGTGTATAACAGCGCGTCCATGTCATTGGAGCAGGTCATGGAGGTAATGCTCCCGGCGGCGCGGGCTGGTAAGGAGGTTGTGCGTCTGCACACCGGCGATCCGTCGATTTACGGTGCCATCCGCGAACAGATGGATATACTGGAAGCGCATGGCGTCACGTATGACGTATGCCCTGGGGTTTCCTCCTTTTGCGGCGCGGCGGCAGCGTTGCGGGCGGAATATACGTTGCCGGATGTCAGCCAGACTGTCATTTTGAGCCGAATGGCGGGCCGCACGCCGGTGCCGGAACGCGAATCCATCCGCGCACTGGCGGCACATGGCAGTACAATGGTGCTGTTCCTGTCTGCCGGGATGCTTGGCAAGCTGGCCGAAGAGCTGATCGCGGGCGGCTATGCGCCGGAAACGCCCGCAGCGATTGTGTATAAGGCGACCTGGCCGGAGGAAAAGGTGTTCCGCACGACGATTGCGGGATTGGAGCAAACGGCGCAGGAAAACGGTATCCGTCAGACGGCATTGATTACCGTCGGCGGTTTTTTGGGCGGGCAATATGAACGGTCCAAGCTGTATGACCCGTCGTTTGCGCATGGATGCCGCGAGGCGGATACATGAATATCGATGTCATCGCGTTCACAGACCGCGGGCGTGCGCTGAGCAGGAGCATTGCCGCGCAATTGCCGGAAGAACAGGTACAATTATATGCAAAAGCGGCGGGATTCCAGAGGTATGAAACCGTCCGAAGCTTTGCACAATATGCGATGGGACATGCAGATGCCATTGTGTTTGTCGGCGCGACTGGTATTGCGGTGCGGGCCATCGCGCCGTTTGTGCAGAGCAAGGACACCGACCCCGCGGTTCTCGTCATCGATGAAAACGGACGGTTTGTCATTTCGCTGCTGTCCGGGCATATCGGCGGCGCAAACCGTTTGGTGCAGCGGCTTGCTTTGGCGCTGGGCGCTGTTCCGGTCATCACGACGGCAACCGATGGTCGCGGGATCTTTGCTGTGGACAGCTGGGCAGCCGAACACAACTGTGTCGTGCGCAATATCAATGCCATCAAGGACATTTCCGGCGCGCTGCTGCGTGGGGAACAGGTGGGTTTGCACAGCACTTTCCCGGTTTCGGGCGCGTTGCCGGACGGCATAGCCACGGATCTTTCGCTGACATATGGTGTGGAGATTTCGATGGATCGCCGCGACGACGGCCCATTTGCGCATACGCTGTATCTGACGCCGCGCATTGTACATGTGGGCTTAGGGTGCAAGCGAAATACACCGCCGGACGCGCTTGCGCGCTGGGCGCGGCAGGTGTTGGAGCGTGAGAAGATCGATATACGCGCTGTGGCTTCTGTGGCCTCGATTGATTTGAAGCGGGATGAGGCGGCGGTGTGCCGCTTGGCGCAAGCATGGCATGTACCGGTGCAGTTTTATACCGCACAGGAGCTGGAACAGGTACAAGGGGATTTCTCGCCGTCGGAATTTGTACGGCGGGTCACCGGGACAGACAATGTATGCCAGCGTGCGGCGGCAAAGGCGTCCCGAGGCGGACGCTGCCTGCTACAGAAAACGGCGCAAGACGGTATGACCATATCGTTGTATTGCGAGGATTGGAGGATTGTATTTTGAGCATTTGCATGGCTGGAATCGACTGGGAACATGCGAATATGGACAAGCGGGAAGCATTTTCGTTCACAAACAGCCAGGTAGAACGGATGTGCCGTCAGATTGCCGATGTTGCGGGTGTCGATGGCTGCGTGCTGCTGTCAACCTGCAACCGGACGGAAATCTATCTCAGTGGAAACGGCGCATGCAAGCCGGCTGAAATCCTGTGCCGGGCGGCAGGGGAAGCGGGCGCGGAGCATCTGTTTTCCGAACGCACGGCGGAGGAAGCGGAGCGGCATCTGATGGAGGTTGCGTGCGGTCTGTGTTCGCAGATTTTAGGGGAAGATCAAATTGTGTCGCAGGTCAAACGCGCGTACCAGATCGCGCATGAAGCCGGGACAACCGACGCCGTGCTCAGCCAGCTGTTTCGTCTGGCGGCGACCGCAGGCAAGCGCAGCCGCACACAGGTACGGCTTTCCGCAGCGCCGCTTTCGGTTGCAGGACAGGCGGTTGCGCTGCTCAAAGATACGATAGGGGATGTTAGAGGAAAGCGTGCATTGGTCATTGGCAATGGTGAGATGGGGCGGCTTGCTTCCAGCCTTTTGGTGGCGGCAGGCTGTCAGGTTACTGTGACGCTGCGCTCTTACCGGCGTGGGCAGACGGTTGTCCCGGCGGGCTGTGGGACCATTGCATATGACGAACGCATGACGGCCGTGCCGCAGTGCGATATTTTGCTCAGCGCGACCACAAGCCCACATTATACCGTCACGCGGGAGAGCATGGAGACGCTTGCGCGCGTGCCTGATGCGGTTTGTGACCTGTCGATCCCGCGTGACATTGACCCGGCGATCCGCCACCTGCCCGGCGTACAGGTTTTCCTGGATATGGACAGCATGGGCGGGCGTGATGCGCAGGTCGATGTGGACAGCTGCAAGCAGGTACACGACATCATTGATGAGGAAATGGCGGAGCTGCTGCGCTGGAAGGCATATCGAAAAGCGCTGCCGCTGATGGATGAGCTGGGGCGGCTTGCCAGCGAACGCATTGCAACCGGCTATGACCTTGCCGTGCTGTCGGCGGGGGAAGACGAACAGACAGCGGACAAGATGGAGCAGGCGGCGCGGTTGGCGGCGGAAAAAACCGCGCGGTTGCTGCTCAGCAGCTTACAGGGGGAGTTGTCCGACCATGCGCTACGCACTTGCCGGGAAACCATGCTGCGCAAAGCGCCGCAGCTGCGGGACAGGAGGACGACATGAAGCTGTATGTCATTGGCATTGGGCCGGGCGGCGCGGATCAGATGACGCCGCGCGCGCTGGATGCCATACGAAAAAGTGATATTGTCGCGGGCTACACCGTATATATGGATCTGGTACGCGATTACATCGGCGATAAGGAAATATTACAGACGCCGATGCGGCAGGAAATTGACCGCTGCGTACAGGCGCGCGACGCCGCGCTGCGCGGAAAGACGGTTGCGATGGTCTGTTCCGGCGATGCCGGGGTGTATGGTATGGCGGGGCTGATGCATGAGGTGTGCGCCGCGTATCCGGAATTGGAAATCGAAGTCATCCCGGGGATTACGGCGGCGTGCGGCGGCGCGGCGGTGCTGGGTGCGCCGCTGATGCATGATTTTGCGGTCATCAGCCTGAGCGACCTGCTGACGCCGTGGGAGACGATTGCAAAGCGTCTGGATTTGGCGGCGCAGGCGGATTTTTGCATCTGCCTGTACAACCCATCCAGCCGCAAGCGTGCGGATTATCTGCAAAAGGCATGTGACATCCTGCTCAAGAGCAAAGCGGCGGATACGCCGTGCGGTACTGTGCGCAACATCGGACGGGACGGCGAGCAGCATGCCGTTTGTACGCTGGCACAGCTGCGTGATACCAACGTGGATATGTTCACAACGGTATTCATCGGCAACAGCCAGACCAGGGTGATCCATGGTAAACTCGTCACGCCGAGAGGGTATGAAAACAAATGAAGCGGATTATTTTTGCTGGAACAAGTGAAGGAAGGACGCTGTGTGAGCAGTTGTCGCAGGCTGGTCTGTGCGCAACGGTGTGCGTGGCCACGGAATACGGCAAAGCCGTCCTGACGGAAATGCCGGGCATTACGGTGCACACCGGGCGCATGACGGCGCAGCAGATGACGGACTTTTTGCAGGGGGCGGCGTTGGCTGTCGATGCCACGCATCCATATGCTGTGGAGGTGAGCCAAAACATCCGGCAGGCGTGCCAGGCGGCAGGCTGCCGATACATCCGGCTGCTGCGCCCCAGGACGCAGGCGGAGGGCGTTGTCCGCGTCGGAAGCGCATCGGAGGCGGCGGAATACCTGGCGGGAACGCAGGGCGCCGTGCTGTTGACTGTCGGCAGCAAGGAGCTGCATTGCTTTACTGCGGTGCCGGATTATGCGCAGCGGCTGTGGCCCAGGGTGTTGCCTGCGGCGGCTTCGCTCGATATTTGCAAGCAGCTTGGCTTTCCAGCGGCGCATATCATCATGATGCAGGGGCCGTTTTCACAGGAACTCAATACCGCGCTGCTGCATACCTGCGGCGCGCAATGGCTGGTGACAAAGGACACCGGCACGGCGGGCGGTTTGCCGGAAAAGCTGGCGGCGGCAAAGGCGTGCGGCTGCACGGTAATCCTGATAGATCGCCCGCAGGAGGATGGCATGACGCCGGAGGCGGTGCGCGATCTGCTGCTTTCTGAGGCACCTCCGCGTTTTCCGTTGTTTGTCGATTTGACCGGGAAACGGTGTCTGGTGGTCGGCTGCGGGAACATCGGTGCGCATCGGGCTGCGGTTTTGCTGCGGTATGGCGCGGATGTCACGGTGGTCGCTCCCGAAGGGGAGACGCCGCAGGGCGCGCGTCGTCTGACACGGGAATTTTGTCCCGGGGATTTGGACGGGGCCTTTCTGGTCGCGGCCGCAACCGATTGCAGAGCGATCAACCACCGCATTTATGAGCTGTGCATGGAGCGCGGTATTTTTGTCAGCACGGCGGACAATCGGGACGAATGCACCTTTTTCTTCCCGGCGGTACGCACGGGTGCGGGGCTGTCGGTTGGCGTGGTGTCCGATGGCAGCGATCACAAGAAAACGGCGCGCACAGCGCACGCCATCGAGGCAGTTTTACGGGAGGAGGAAAACCGATGCGCAGAACCATCCGTGTAGGAAGCCGGGATTCCAAGCTGGCGGTTATCCAAAGTGAAATCGTCATTGATGCCATCCGTGCTTGCAATCCCGATGTAGATGTGCAGTTGGTCACGATGAAAACGATCGGCGACAAAATCCTGGATCGGACGCTGGACAAAGTCGGCGGCAAAGGGCTGTTTGTCAAAGAGCTTGATCGCGCGCTGCTGGCCGGAGCCGTTGACCTGACCGTACACTCGATGAAGGATTTGCCAACGCAGTTGGACGAACGGTTACCGCTTGTCGCGGTTTCCCGGCGGGAAACGCCGTATGACGTGCTGGTACTGCCGGAGGGCTGTACGCAGTGGGATCAAACCAAGCCGGTGGGCTGCGCCTCCGCGCGCCGCACGGTGCAGATACAAAGGCTGTATCCCGGCATTGCGGTGAAGCCTGTGCGCGGCAATATCCAGACGCGTTTGCGCAAGCTGGACAGCGGGGAATACGGTGCATTGATTCTGGCGCAGGCGGGCTTGCGCCGCCTCGGGTTAGAACGGCGCATCCATCACGTTTTTACACCGGAAGAAATCCTCCCTTCCGCCTGCCAGGGCATTCTTGCTGTGCAGGCGCGACAGGGCTTTGATTGCGATATTTTGTTAAAATTTCACGATGCGTATGCATGGGATTGTGCGCTGGCTGAGCGTGCGTTTATCCGCGCGCTGGATGGCGGCTGCTCGTCGCCGGTGGCGGCGTTTGCGCAGCTGGCGGATGCCGATACCGTCCGGCTGACCGGTCTGTATGTCACAGAAGACCGGATGCATTCCCGCATCGAAACCATAACCTGCCCGCGGGCCGATGCCGCCGCATATGCAGCGGAGCTGGCGCTGCGAATGAAAAGCGAGGGATAGTATGGGACATGTCACATTGGTCGGCGCAGGCCCGGGCGATCCTGGGCTGCTGACTGTGAAGGGGCGGCAAGCCATTTTGGATGCCGATGTTGTGGTATATGACCGGTTGGTCGGGCCGGAAATTCTGGCGTTGATGCCGCCCAAGGCGGAATGCATCGACGTCGGCAAACGGAGCTGCCACCATCCGGTGCCACAGTGGCGCATCAATGAAATCCTGCTGGAAAAGGCGAAGGAGGGCAAGCGCGTTGTGCGTCTGAAGGGCGGCGATTGCTTTTTGTTCGGCCGCGGCGGGGAAGAACTGGAGCTGCTGGCGGAAAATGGTGTGGATTTTACCGTGATACCGGGCGTGACCAGTGCGCTTGCCGTACCGGCCTATGCGGGCATTCCGGTGACGCACCGGGCGTTTGCTTCCTCGGTGCACATCATCACTGGCCATGCAAAAGCTGGCGGGGAGCTGGATCTTGATTTTGACGCGCTGGTGCGCCACAAGGGCACGCTGGTATTTTTGATGGGTGTCAGCAGTGCGCCGATGATTTTGGCGGGTTTGCAGCAGGCGGGCATGTCTGCGGATATGCCTGCGGCTATGGTAGAACGCGGCACGCTGCCGGGCCAGTGCAAGGTTGTGGCGACGGTCGGCACGCTGGCGCAGGCCATGCAGGAGGCTGGGATTTCCAGCCCGGCCGTGTTGATTGTCGGTGCGGTCTGCGCGCTGTCCGATGCTTTTGACTGGTACGACAAGCTGCCGCTGCATGGCGCGACCGTAGCGGTCACCCGTCCCAGACAGCGCGCCGGGACGTTGACCCATCGCTTGCGGGAGCTGGGTGCCGATGTCATTTCATATCCGTGCATTGAAACCGAAACCATCTGGCCAAATATGCCCGTAGTCGAGGCGTTGGCCGCCATCGAGCAATACCATTGGCTTGTGCTGACCAGCCCGGCGGGCGTGGAAGTGCTGGTGCAGCTGCTTCGCGCGGCCGATATGGATATGCGCAGCCTGGCGCACATGAAGGTAGCGGTCATCGGCGCCGGGACTGCCAAAAAGCTGGAAGAGCACGGACTGCGCGCGGATTACATCCCGGCTGTGTATGATTCCGCTCACTTGGCGGAAGGATTGATCCGTCTGGTGCAGGAAGGCGAGCGTGTGCTCATGCTGCGCGCGGAAATCGGTGCGCCGGAGTTGCCGGAGCTGCTGGCACAGGCGTGCGTATCGTTTGACGATGTCCCGGTTTACCGCACGCTGTACCGCAGCGGGCGCAGTGAGGAGATGGCGCAGCTGCTGGCCGACGGCGCGATCGATTACGTGACGTTTACCAGTGCATCTACGGTGCACGGCTTTGTCAACAGCCTGCCGGAGGGTACGGAGCTGACAGGCTTTTTGGCACTTTGTATTGGCCCGTCCACAGAAAAAGCGGCAAAAGCCGCCGGTATGCGTACCATCACTGCGGCACATGCTACCATTGAAGCAATGCTCACAACATTACAGGAGGAATATCATAGATGAATCTCAAAAACCGTCCGCGCAGGCTGCGCACATCGCCGACGCTGCGTTCCATGATGCGGGAAACCCGGATGTCGCCATCCAGCCTGATTTATCCGCTGTTTGCCATTGCGGGTGAAAATATCAAGCGTGAAATCCCGTCTTTGCCGGGACAGTACCACTGGTCGCCCGACCGCATCGGCGAAGCGGTTGAGGAATGCATCCAGGCCGGTGTGGAAAAGGTCATCCTGTTCGGCCTTCCGGCGCACAAGGATGAAATCGGCTCCGGCGCATGGGCGGAGGATGGCATTGTACAGCAGGCGATCCGCGCTATCAAAGCGGATTATCCGGATTTTTATGTCATCACCGACGTCTGCATGTGCGAATACACGTCACATGGACACTGCGGCATTTTGTGCGGCCATGACGTTGACAACGACCAGACATTGGAATACCTGGCCAAAATTGCACTGTCTCATGCGCAGGCGGGCGCGGACATGGTAGCGCCGTCCGATATGATGGATGGGCGCGTCGGCGCGATCCGTGCGATTCTGGATGAAAACGGCTTTACCAATGTACCGGTTATGGCGTATTCTGCAAAATATGCTTCGGCTTTTTACGGCCCGTTCCGAGATGCGGCAGGCTCCGCGCCATCCTTTGGCGACCGCAAGTCCTATCAGATGGATCCGCACAATAGCCGCGAGGCGATGCTGGAATGCGAGCTGGATATCCAGGAAGGCGCGGATATTATCATGGTCAAGCCCGCGCTGAGTTATCTGGACATCATTGCCAAAGCGCGGGAACGCTTTGATCTGCCGCTCGCGGCGTATTCCGTCAGCGGTGAATACGCAATGATCAAAGCGGCGGCGGCCGCAGATCTGGTGGATGAATACCGCATTATGTGCGAATCTGCGTTGAGCATTTATCGCGCCGGTGCGGATATCCTGATTACGTATTATGCCAAGGAACTGGCACAGGCGATGAAGAAAGGGGATATCGGGTAATGAGCATTTCTGAAACCATGTTTGCACGGGCGTGCGAGGTGATGCCGGGCGGTGTGAACAGTCCGGTGCGTGCGTATCGTGCTGTCGGTGTGGCGCCGCGGTTTATCCGCAGCGCAAAGGGCGCGTATATCACCGATGTGGATGATGTCGAATATATTGATTATGTCGGTTCCTGGGGGCCGATGATTTTGGGACATGCACACCCGCAGGTGCTGTCTGCCGTTGCGGAATGCATGTGGGATGGCCTGAGCTTTGGCGCACCCACAGGACGGGAAACGCAGTTGGCAGAATTGGTGGTTTCGATGGTACCGGATATCGACATGGTGCGTATGGTCAATTCCGGTACGGAAGCTGTGATGAGCGCAGTACGCGTGGCGCGCGGCGCAACAGGTAAGGATAAGATCATCAAGTTTGCGGGCTGCTATCATGGACATTCGGATTCCATGCTGGTCAAAGCAGGTTCCGGTGCGCTCACGCAGGGCAGGCCGGATTCTGCGGGCGTCCCTGCATCCATCGCACAGCATACCCTGACGGCGACCTACAACGATCTGGCAAGCGTGGAGCAGCTGCTTTGCGCCAACAAAGGAGAGGTAGCGGCGGTTATTGTCGAGCCGGTCGCGGCGAATATGGGCGTGGTCGCGCCGGAAGCGGGCTTTTTGCAGGGGCTGCGCGCGCTGTGCGACCAGTATGAAGCGTTGTTGATTTTTGATGAAGTGATCACCGGCTTCCGTCTGGCGCGCGGCGGTGCGCAGGAATATTTTGGCGTGCGCGCAGATTTGGTCACCTTTGGCAAAATCATCGGCGGCGGTATGCCGGTCGGTGCATTTGCAGGCCCGCGGAAGCTGATGGAGCAGGTGGCGCCCACTGGCCCGGTGTACCAGGCGGGTACGCTGTCCGGCAATCCGGTTGCCATGGCGGCGGGCCTGGCACAGCTGACCATGCTGAACGAACAGCCGGAAATCTATGCGCAGATCGAACGCAATGCTGCATGGCTGGCGCAGCAGCTGCGGGAGCTGGAAAACGAATATCACGTGGGCTGCACGGTCAATCAGATCGGTTCGCTGCTCAGCGTGTTCTTTACAGATCGACCGGTAACCAACTATACCGGCGCAAAATCCAGCGATACGCAAAAATATGCGGCCTATTTCCGTGCAATGCTGGAGCACAATGTTTATCTGGCCCCGGCTCAGTTTGAAGCGATGTTTGTCAGCGCGGCGCACACCCAGCAGGATTTACAGGCCACTGTCGACGCGGCAAGAGCCGTGATGGCGCAGATGAGCGGACAAACGGCATGAAGCAATGGTATCTGATTGGCGCCGGGATGGGCACGGCGGATATGCTGACCGCACAGGCGCGTGACGCCATCGATCGGGCGGATACGGTTTTCGCCACAGCACGGCTGGCGGAAGGCCTGCGGAGCATCCGGCAGGATATCCAATCGGTTCCATTTGCCCATCTGGCGGATGCGGCGCAGCGGCAGGATGGGACAACTGCAATCCTGCTCAGCGGCGACACCGGCTTTTACAGCGCGGCGAAAAAACTGCATGTAGCGTTGGCGGCGCATGGGTCGGTACAATGGATTCCCGGTGTCGGCAGTATACAGGTGTTTTGCGCCAAGGTCGGCACGTCGTATGACGACGCGGTTTTGCTCAGCCTGCACGGGCGGCCCGGCGCATTGCTGGGCGCCGTGAGCTACAGCAAAAAGGTGCTTGCACTGACCGGAGGGCAAAACAAAGCGCATGTGCTGTGCAACCGCTTAGCCGAGGCTGGGCTGAATCATGTCCGGGTCACGATAGGGGAAAACCTTGGCGCGGCGACAGAACGCTTGGTATCCGGTACGCCGGAGCAGCTCGCCGGGCAGGCATTTGGCGATTTGTGCGTGATGATGGTGGAAAATGATCGGTCGGCCGACACCAGCCGCCCCTTGCGGGACAGCGATTTCATCCGCGGGGATGTGCCGATGACCAAGCAGGAGATTCGATGGCTGGCATGTGACCTGCTTGCGGTAAAGCCGACGGATACCGTCTATGACATCGGCGCGGGCACCGGTTCGATTTCCATGGATTTGGCGCGCCGCGCATGTCGTGGTCAGGTGTATGCCGTGGAATGCAAGCCGGAGGCGGTGGAGCTGATCGCACGCAACCGTGTACATACGGGATGCTACAATGTTGCCATTGTGCAGGCGATGGCGCCGGATGGGCTGGAACAGCTTCCTGCGCCCGATTGTGTCTTGATCGGCGGCAGCCGTGGGAATATGGCACAGATTATAGCTGCTGTGCGCGAAAGGAATCCGTCTGTGCGTATTGTGGCAACGGCGATTGCGCTGGAAACTGTACATGCAGCCGCTGCGGCGCTGGAGGACAACGGCTTTGCTGTGGAAATTTCCTGTATCAATGTTTCCAGAGCAAAGCAGGTAGGCGGCTATCATATGATGATGGCGCAAAATCCGGTGTACCTGATCGGAGGCAACCTGTGAACGTCCGTGCGCCGCGCCTGGTCATCGGCGGGACGGGGAGTGGATGCGGAAAAACGACTGTAACCTGCGCGCTGCTGCAAGCCTTTGTGGAGCAAGGGCTGGATACGGCGGCCTTCAAGTGCGGGCCGGATTACATCGACCCGATGTTTCACAGCAGGGTGATCGGCGCGCGTTCGCGCAATCTGGACACGTTTTTGTGCAGCAGGGAAACGGTTCCAGCGTTGCTGGCGCACAGCGCAGGGCAGGATATCTCGGTCATTGAGGGCGTCATGGGCTACTATGACGGGCTTGCCGGTACGTCGAGCGAAAACTCCACGGCGGATATTGCGAATCTCACACAGTCGCCATCTGTTTTGGTAGTGTCTGCAAAAGGGATGTCGCTGACGCTGGCGGCAGTGCTCAAGGGGCTGCTGTCGTTTGGCGAAAACACAATACAGGGTGTGATACTAAACGGCGTTTCCGCCTCGATGACGGAGTATTACGCCGGTATCGTTGAGCGGAATACAGGATTGCACGTATATGGCGCGCTGCCGCGTGATGCGGCCTGTGCGGTGGAAAGCCGCCATCTGGGGCTGGTGACAGCGAGTGAAATCAGCGGCTTACAGCAAAAAATGCATCTTTTGGCGCAGCACGCGAGAGAAGGAATGGATCTTTCCGGTCTGCTTGCGCTGGCGCAGCGTGCACCGGATCTTCCCGCCGCATTGCCGGAGGTCCCGCTGTGCGGCGCAGGGCTGCGCATTGCTGTGGCGCGCGACGAGGCGTTTTGTTTTGACTATGCGGATAGCCTGGAAACGCTTGAACGCATGGGCGCGCGGCTTGTGTCGTTTTCGCCATTGTATGACACGTGTTTACCACAGCAGATCGACGGCCTGCTGCTGTGCGGCGGTTATCCGGAGCTGTATGCGAAGCAGCTCAGTGAACGTACACCGATACTGGCCGAGATACGGGCGGCCATACAGCGTGGGCTTCCCACGATTGCGGAATGCGGCGGCTTTTTGCTGCTGCACGACGTGCTGGAAGGAGAACACATGGCAGGCGTCTGCGGCGGTACAGCAGAGCTGGGGACACGGCTGCGGCAATTTGGCTATATCACGATGACGGCGAAACGCGATTCGCTGCTGTGCCGGGCGGGGGAATCATTGACTGCGCATGAATTTCATTATGTACAAAGCACGCAGCCGGGGACAGACTTTTATGCACAAAAGCCGCTGCGCAACCGTGGTTGGGACTGCGTCCATGCGACGCAGACGCTGCACGCAGGATATCCGCATATCCACTTTGCGGGCAATCTCCTTGCGGCGCAGCGGTTTTTGTCCGCCTGCCGCATGTACTGTCAGACGCAGGCAGAACACACATATCATGACATATTCCAGGAGGAAACAACATGACGCTGGAACAAACGATACAGGATATCTTGCCGCTGGATTATGAATCCATGGCGCGGGCAAAGGTACATTGGGATTCGCTTGCCAAGCCGCTGAATGGCTTGGGCGATCTGGAAAAGCTCCTGATCCGCATTGCAGGCATCCGCCGTTCCCCGGCGATTGATCTGCGCCGCAAATGCGTGGTGATTCTGTGTGCGGATAACGGGGTTGTGGCAGAAGGCGTTTCCCAGACCGGGCAGGACGTCACAAAGATCATCACGGAAAACCTGTCGAAGGGTACGTCCACCGTGTGCCATATGGCGCGTGCCGCCGGTGCGGATGTCCTGCCGGTGGATATCGGTGTGGCGAGCGAGGTGACGGGCGAGCATATCCTGCGGCGCAAGATTGCCTATGGCACGAAAAATATCGCAAACGAGCCGGCGATGACGCGGGAACAGGCGTTGCACGCCATAGAAGTCGGGATCGAAACCGCGTATCTGTGCCGGGCGCAGGGCTATGATATCATTGCAACCGGCGAAATGGGTATCGGTAACACAACGACGGCCTCCGCTGTGGTGGCGGCGTTGCTGCGCGCGCCGATCGAGCTTGTGACCGGAAGAGGCTCCGGCCTAACGACAGCGGGATTGGAACGGAAAATACAGGTCATTACCGATGCATTGGAACGGATGCAGCCGGATCAGCACGACCCGGTCGATGTGTTGACCAAGGTTGGCGGATTCGACCTGTGCGGCCTGACCGGGTTGTTTTTGGGCTGTGCGGCCTGCGGTTTACCGGTCATTGTGGACGGCGTCATTTCGGCGGCAGGGGCGTTGTGCGCCGCGCGTCTGTGCCCGACCGTGCGGGATTACCTGATCCCGTCCCACCATGCAGCGGAACCGGCGGGGATGCTGCTGGAACAGGCGTTGGACATCAAGCCGCTGATCGACGCGCATATGGCGCTCGGAGAGGGGACCGGCGCGGTGCTGATGTTTGGGATGCTGGACGCGGCGGCAGCGTTGTACTGCAATGGCAATACCTTCGAGGACAGCAACATCGAAGCGTATCAGCCGCTGTCCTGAGCCATGCTGGTCTTGATAACCGGCGGCGCTGCCAGCGGAAAATCCGAGCTGGCAGAAACCATCCTCTGCCGGCTGGCGGATGGAAAGCCGATGCTATACGTCGCGGCAATGGAACCGGATGGAGAGGAAGCGCGCCGACGCATCGCGCGTCATCGTGCGCTGCGCGCCGGAAAGGGCTTTACCACGCTCGAACACGCCAAACGGTTTGACCGGATGGCAGTCCCGGCGGGCTATGCAGGAGCGTTATTTGAATGCATGGGCAATGCACTGGCAAATGAAATGTTTTCGCCCGAGGGCGCAGGGGACGGATGGGAGCAAAGCATCCTGGCTGGTATCGACCGGCTGTGTGCAGCTTGCCCGCATGTTGTCGTCGTGACAAACGATATCTTCACGGACGGCGCGACCTACGATGCATGGACCATGCGGTACCTGCATGCGCTCGGCGTGCTCAATCAGCAATTGGCACAGCGGGCGGATTGCGTGGTGGAAAGCGTTTTTGGCATTGCAGTGATGAGAAAAGGGACGATAGAATGATATTGCGCGATTGTTTCAGCGGCTTGCTCGTCGCATTTGGAATGTATTCCGCATTGCCGTTGCCACAGGTGGAATGGAAAAAGCATACCATGCGCTATGCGCTGGGCTTTCTGCCTCTGATTGGCGTGCTGGTCGGTGCGTGCGAATATGGCTGGCTGTTGCTGGCACAGCATTGGGAGTTGCATACCATGCTGTATGCGGCAGGTGCGGTGTTGCTCCCAGTTGCCATCACGGGCGGGATTCACGTGGACGGCTTTGTCGATAGCTGTGACGCGCTGTGTTCATACAGCGAAACGGAAAAAAAGCTGGAAATTTTGAAGGACCCACACGTCGGCGCCTTCGGTATCCTCTGGATGGTTGTGTTGCTGCTGGCGCAGTTTGGCTTGTTTGCACAGCTGTATGATACGCCGCAGTTTGCCGGATTCCTGTTTGCGGGGTATGCGTTGGCGCGCGCCTTTGGCGGCGATCTGATTGTGACGCAGAAGTGTGCAAAGGATTCCGGGCTGGCGCGTATGTTTGCGGACAACACGGACAAAAAGCAGGTATCCTATGTGATGGCGGGCTGGATTGCCGCCAGTGTCTGCTGGCTGCTGTTCTTGGGAAAAGGCTTCGGCCTTGCGGTGTTTGTGCTGCTTCTGCTGTACTTTGTGTACCATGTCCGCTTGTGCTATAGGCAATTCGGTGGGATTACCGGGGATTTGTGCGGTATGTGTATTACGATGATGGAAACGCTTGCGCTGCTTGCGGCTGTCGTTTGCGGCTTGTGTATGCGCTGATGCGGATCGAGAGGAACGAAAAATGACCATATTGATCGTTGGCGGTGCGGCGCAGGGTAAGACTGCCTTTGCAAAAACGATATCGCCGCAAACCGAAATTGTGGACAATTTACATGCCATCGTCAAGGCAGCGATGCAGGAGGGAAGGCCGATACCAAAGGCGGAGGAATTTTTGGGCAAAACTGTCGTGTGCAATGAATTGGGCTGCGGTGTGGTGCCGATGGATGCGATGGAACGCGATTGGCGCGAACACACCGGGCGGCTGTGCTGCGACCTTGCAGCGCGGGCGGATCGCGTATACCGCGTATGCTGCGGTATTCCGCAGTGTATCAAGGAGGAAACATGCGCATGGTAGCGGCGGTAGCTCTGGGATTTTTGATCGATTGCATCCTTGGCGATCCGGAACGGCTGTGGCATCCGGTAATGGGCATTGGCGCGATGATTTCCTTTTGGCAAAAGCGGCTGCGCAAATGGTTCCCGGATTCCGATCGCGGGCAATTCTGGGCAGGCGTATGGCTGTGGTTTTTGGTCGTGATTCCATCCGGCTTGCTTCCGTTTGCCCTGCTATGGGTTGCCGGTTTGCTGCATCCGGCGGTGCGCTTTGCGCTGGAAACCATATTCTGCTGGCAGATTTTTGCCGCGAAGTCGTTGAAAATTGCGGCGTTGCGCGTGTACCATGCGCTTCAGGCGGGGGATTTGCAGCTGGCCCGCAACTATGTTTCGTGGATTGTCGGGCGCGACACGGCGCAGCTCGATGAAGCGCAGGTGACAAAAGCCGCTGTGGAAACGGTTGCGGAAAATACCAGCGACGGTGTCATTGCGCCGTTGTGCTTTTTGCTGCTCGGCGGCGCGCCGTTGGGATTCGCTTACAAAGCGGTGAACACGCTGGATTCTATGGTGGGCTATAAAAATGATACATTTTTGTATTTCGGACGGTTTTCCGCCAAAATGGACGACGTCTGGAATTTTATCCCGGCGCGGCTGAGCGGATTGCTGTTTGTTTTGTGTGCGAAACCCGCGGGGCTGAGCGCCTGCGGCGCGTGGAAATGCTTCCGGCGGGATCGATTGCGACACGCCAGCCCCAATTCTGCGCAAACGGAATCGGCCTGTGCGGGGGCTCTGGGCGTCCAGCTGGCGGGGGATGCTTACTATTTTGGAAAGCTGTACCCAAAACCGACGTTGGGCGATGACACGAGGCCGATTGTACCAGAGGACATCGTGCGCACAAACCGGCTGATGTATTGGGCTTCCGCTGTGGCGGTGGTTGCACTGTGCGGCCTGCGGATACTGCTTGCGCTGTGGGCGCCGCTGGGATAAACGGACATTCTGTGTTAACTAGATTTATCATAAGAGGTTACATCAGCGTGTATAGGAAAGGGTTGATTGAATGACGGAAAACAGGCATGGCGGCGATATTTATGCGGAGGATTTGCCAGCGGAACCGCTGGATTTTTCCGCCAGCATCAACCCGCTTGGTATGCCGGAGGGGGTGCGTCGGGCTGCGAAACAGGCGCTGTCCGGCTGCGTGCATTATCCGGACCCTACGTGCCGCGCGCTGCGCCAAGCCATTGCACAGCGGGAACAGATGGATGCCGATCAAATCTTTTGCAGCAACGGCGCGGCAGATGTGTTATACCGACTGCTGTTAGCGTTGCGGCCGAAAAAAATCCTGCTTCCCGCGCCAACCTTTGCGGAGTACGCGCAGGCGGCGACGCTTGTCGGCAGTGAAATCATACGGTTCCCCTTACAGCAAAGCGATTGCTTTGCTGTACCCGAACGTTTTTGGGACGCTGTGACGGCAGAGATTGACCTGGTTGTGGTATGCAACCCCAACAACCCGACCGGGCAGGCCATGCCGAAATGGCTGGTGAAGAAAGGCATAGAACGCTGCGCAGCGACCGGCACAAGGCTGCTTGTAGACGAATGCTTCTATGATTTTCTTGACGAGCCGGAGCAGCATACTGTCGCGGACGGTATCATAGGCAACCCGCAGTTGATCGTATTGCGGTCGTTTACCAAGATGTACGCCATGCCGGGGCTTCGGCTGGGGTATTGCTTGTCATCTGATATATGCTTGCTGGAGAGCCTGTATGATATGGGCGCGCCGTGGTCTGTGTCTGTTATTGCGCAGGCGTGCGGCGTTGCGGCGGCGCGGGATACGGAATTTCCAGCGCGGACGCGGCAGTATATTGCGCGGCAACGGGCATATTTACAGCAAGGCTTACAGGAGCTTGGTCTTTTCGTTGTGCCGGGAAAAGCAAACTTTTTGCTGTGCAAAAACGAAGTCATACCGGATTTGACGCAGGAAATGCGCAAAAAAGGCGTCCTGATCCGTTCATGCAGTAATTTTCCGGGGTTGGATGAACGGTGGTTCCGCGTTGCGGTGCGGACAGACGCAGAAAATGCCGCGCTGCTGCGCACGCTGCGGGAGCTAAAAATACAAAAAGAAGGTGTGAAGCTGTGGCAAAGGTAATCATGGTGCAGGGCACTACGTCCAATGCGGGCAAAAGCCTGATAGTGGCTGCGTTGTGCCGTATTTTCAAACAGGATGGGCGAAAAGCCGCGCCGTTTAAATCGCAAAATATGGCGCTCAATTCCTATATCACGGCGGACGGCGCAGAGATGGGCCGCGCGCAGGTCATGCAGGCGGAAGCGGCGGGTATCCAGCCGGATGTGCGTATGAACCCGGTTTTGCTCAAGCCGACAAGCGATTGCGGTTCGCAGGTGATCGTGGGCGGCAAGGTGCGCGGGACGATGGCCGCACGGGACTATTATCCTTACAAAAAACAGTTGATACCCGATATTCTGACGGCATACAACAGCCTTGCTGCGGAATATGATGTCATTGTCATAGAGGGGGCAGGCTCTCCGGCGGAAATCAATCTGCGGGAAAATGACATTGTCAATATGGGCCTGGCCGAGCTGGTGGATGCTCCGGTTCTGCTGGTCGGGGATGTCGACCGCGGCGGTGTGTTCGCTTCGCTGTATGGCACGGTAGCGTTGCTGGAGCCGCAGGAACAGCAGCGCATCAAAGGGCTGGTGATCAATAAATTTCGCGGCGACGTGGATATTTTACGGCCGGGATTGGATATGATGGAACAACGGTTGCATATCCCGTTTGTGGGTGTTGTGCCGTATCTGCATGTGGATATTGACGACGAGGACAGCTTATCCGAGCGTTTGTGCGCAAAGCGGCAGGCGGCGTTGCTGGATATTGCTGTGATTCGCTTGCCGCGCATTTCCAATTTTACGGATTTTGCCCCGTTGGAGCGTATCCCGGGCGTTTCTGTGCGCTATGTTGCGCGGCCCGATGAACTGCACAGGCCGGACCTGATTGTCCTTCCGGGCAGCAAAAACACCATGGATGATTTGAAATGGATGCGGCAGAATGGGCTGGAAGCTGCGGTGAAGCAATATGCAGCGGCAAGCGGCCCGGTATTCGGTATCTGCGGCGGCTATCAGATGATGGGGCTGACGCTGTCAGACCCGCAGGGCGTGGAAGCAGGCGGATGCATGGTCGGCATAGGGCTTTTGCCAGTGCATACGGTTTTTTGTGCCGATAAGACTACCGCGCAGGTGCACGGTACGATACGGGAAGTAGATGGAATCTGTTCCGGTTTGTCCGGTACGGCGTTTGACGGCTATGAAATCCATATGGGTGAAACCACATATGCAGAGGGGGCAAAACCTCTGCTCCGCATTGTTCGGGGCGATCAGACCGTCCTGGACGGCGCGCAGTGCGGAAACTGCTACGGCACATATGTGCACGGTATTTTTGACCGGGAAGCGGTTGGCAAAGCGTTGATTGCTGCGCTGATGCAGCATAAGGGCATTTCTACTGAAGACGTACAAGCATTTGATACCGAGGCGTACAAGCAGCAGCAGTATGATTTGTTGGCTGATGCTGTGCGTAATGCGCTGGATATGGATATGATTTACCGTATTTTAAACCGTGAGGTGTGAGCATGGAACAGGGATTGATTCATATTTATTGCGGGGATGGCAAAGGTAAGACAACCTGTGCCTTTGGGCTTGCGCTGCGCTGTGCCGGCGCTGGCGGAAAGGTACGCATCGTACAATTCCTCAAGGGCGGGCAGACCGGCGAAGTAACTGCGATACAGCATGTACCCCATGTAGAGCTGCTGCGTGCCAAGCGCGGGACAAAATTCACGTTCCAAATGAACGCGCAGGAGCGTGCGCAGGCACGGGCGGAGCATCAGGCGCTGTTGGATGCAGCGTTCACACAGGCGGATGGCCTGCGTATGCTGGTGCTGGATGAAATCATGGCGGCGTGCTCGACGGGTATGGTGGAGGAACAGCATCTCGTCGCACTGCTGGCGCGCAAGCCGGAACAGCTGGAAATTGTCATGACGGGAAGGAATCCGTCGGATAAGCTACTGGCGTTGGCGGATTATATTACAGAGATGAAAAAGGTGCGGCATCCATATGACAGAGGGATTGCCGCGCGTACCGGGATTGAGAGGTAACGAAAATGGACATGCAATATAAAACGCCGGCGGAGATCGAAAAACGCAGCTTTGCCATCATCACGGAGGAGCTGGGGGAGCGGGTGTTTCCAGAAGAGATTGCCCCGGTGGTCAAGCGTGTGATCCACACGACGGCGGATTTTGACTATGCGGATAATCTTGTCTTTTCCGAGGGGGCTGTGCGCCGTGCCATGGACGCTATCCGCAATGGAGCGCATGTCGTCACGGACACCAACATGGCAAAGGCAGGCATCAACAAAAAAATACTCGCAACCTTTGGCGGCGAGGTGCATTGTTTTGTCGCTGATCCAGATGTTGCGGAAGAAGCCGCGCGGCGCAAAACAACACGTTCCATTGTGTCGATGGAACGTGCTGCAAAGCTGGATGTACCTGTTATCTTTGCCATCGGCAACGCGCCGACGGCGTTGATGCAGTTGGAAAAAATGATCCGGGAACAAAGGTTGACACCGGAGCTGGTGATCGGCGTCCCGGTCGGCTTTGTCAATGTGGAAGAATCCAAGGAGCGCATCATCGCGTGTGGCGTGCCGCACATTGTTGCGCGTGGGCGCAAGGGCGGCAGCAATGTCGCCGCAGCGATTGTCAACGCATTGCTGTATCAGCTGACGCGTCGGGAGGGCTTTTAAAGCCCAATCAACAGAAAGACACCCGCCAGAATCAGCAAATCGTGATCGATCCCGTCGTCGTCCTTCAATAGGAAAAACAGGATAATCAGGATGAGGAGCGTGTTGTCATCCAGCAGCTTGCTCAGGCCGCCCTTTTTCTCACCGCCGAGCAGGCCGCCCAATAGAGACAGGATGCTGCTGCTTTCCTTCTCCTTTTCACAATGCTCTGGCTCTTCTGTACATGCGGGCGGGCACGGCTGCGGTTCATGCTTCGGTGGACAGGGAGGCGGCGGGCACGTCGGTTCGTGCTGGGGGCAACTGTTTTGCAAATAACGGTTATACATAGGTCAGACCTCCCGTGTACCGGAATATTGCGGTAAAAACTGTTCCGCGGCAGCTTTTGCCATTTGCGCCATGGATAAGATATGTTCCGCATGGTCGATCTGTGCACAGGTATCGGAGGACAAAAAGGGACGAAGCGCGTGCAGCAGCTGCCGCTTGGATGGATTGGGCAGATTTTGGCTGCTCTGGGCGATACCGGATAACGCGGGCAGCAGGCGGGCAATGGTTTCGTTTGATATGTCCGGCGCGGTCACCGGTACATCCAGTGGCTGCTTGGTCGTGTCGTCGCTGGTATTGCCCATGAGTTCGGAGGCAATACCGGCAATTTTTTGCATGGCTTCCGGGTTTTCCAGTACAGAAGCGAACAGGTCAGCAGAGTCCACGGCCGCCTCACCGCCCTATCATTTTGGCGATCTGTGCGGCTAATTGCGCGCCCTCCGGTGTCTGCATCAGTTGCTGTATGGATTTTTTTGCGGCAGTTAGATCGCCGGACTGTGCCAGCTGTGCGGCCTGCTCCAGAGAACCACCATAGTTTTTCATGATCTCCTGCGCGGCCTGTCTGCCCTTCGGGGTGTTGATGGCGGCGCGTACCCGTTCTGCGGCTTGTTCCGTTTCCGGTTTACCGGACTTGCGGGAGAGATTGCGAAGCAAATTTTCCATATCGTTTTGCTGCATAAAAAGACCCTCCTTCTGTTGTATTTTGACGAGGATTGGGGCGGTATCCTCATTGCGCAAATGCGTTACACTGTACTATACGCGGCAAAGAGGCCAATTGTTCTTTGACTTTCTGAAAAAAATAGTGTATAGTCATTGAAGTAATATGCGAAGAAAGCAGAAAGGGGGCATAGGATGAGGCTGGTTGTATTTTCCGACTCCCATCGCATCAATATCACCGATATGCTGACGATTATTGAGGAAGAAAATCCGGACGCTGTGCTGCATCTGGGGGATTTGGTGGCTGATGTGGAGGATATCAGGAATGTATATCCCGATTTACAGGTATATAACGTGCGCGGGAACAACGATTGGAATGTAGATGCGCCGGACAGCATGGTTGTATGTGCGGGACAGGTGCGTATTTTTATCACCCATGGGCATCTGCACGGCGTGCGCAGGAACACGCGCGCGCTCGAACAGGCTGCCAAGAAAAACCGCTGTACGGTAGCATTATATGGGCACACCCATGCGGCTGAGATCAAGCAGAGCGGCAGCGTGCTGGTTGCCAATCCGGGAAGCATCAGTATGCCGTATACCAAGGAACCGCCGTCCTATCTGTGCCTGGATATCCATGGGAAAATGGTTGAGCCGGAGCTGATATATTTGCAGGGACAAAAGAAACGAAGCTGGATGGAATGAAATCCGGATAGAAATAGAGAAGGGGAAACGAATTATGTTACTGGCCATTGACGTTGGCAATACCAATACGGTTTTTGGCATCTACAGGGAAAAAGAGCTGATCGGAAGCTTCCGCCTTTCCACCACGGCGGAGCGCACTTCGGATGAAATCGGTATGCAGATCCATATGTACTATACGTTTTTGGGGCTGCAGACCAGGGACACGGATGCGGTTATCATCGCGTCGGTCGTCCCGCCGGTTATGTATACGCTCATCAATGCGATTCGGAAATACGTCGGCGTGCGTCCGCTGATTGTCGGCAAGGACATTGACACCGGCCTGCGGAACTGCTATGACAATCCCAAAGAGGTTGGCATTGACCGGCTGGTCAACGCTGTTTCTGCTGTGGAAAAATACGGATGTCCGCTGATCATCATCGACATCGGCACGGCGACGACCTTCGATGTGATCGATGAGACCGGCGCATACCGCGGCGGCGCGATCTTCCCGGGCATCAAGGTTGCCATGGAAGCGCTGTTCCAAAAGGCGTCCAAGCTGCCGCGCGTCGATATCGTGCGCCCGGAAAAGGCGATTGGCACGAATACCGTAATGAGCATGCAGTCGGGCGCTGTGCGCGGCTATGCCGGCGCCATCCAGGGCATTGTGCGCGAAATGATTGATGAAATCGGGGGCAAGTGCAGCGTCGTTGCCACCGGTGGCATGGGCCGCATGATGTCAGAATATTGCGATACCATCACAGATTTTGATGCAAACCTTACGCTGACTGGTCTTCGTATGATTTACGAAGCCAATAAGGAAAAATTTGATGCCATAGAGCCGATTGGCAAGCTGATCGCCTCGGCAGAAGAAGAGATGACCGAACAAATCTGAAAAAGCAACAGGCTGATACCCGCGACGGTACCAGCCTGTTTTGATATGATTATGCTTGTTTTTCACCGCTGCCGGTCATGCAGATGTCTTTCAGGCAGCATTTGTCGCAGTACGGCTTGCGCGCGGTGCAGACATCGCGCCCGTGCAGCACCAGCCGGTGGCAGAAATCGCTGGATGCTTCCGGCGGGACGATGGGACGCAGGGCTTTTTCCACGCGCCCTGGTTCTTTGATGCCGTCCACCAGCCCGATGCGGTTGGACAGGCGGATGCAGTGGGTGTCGGTGACGATGGCGGGCTTGCCGTATAGATCGCCGAGGATCAGGTTTGCCGTTTTGCGTCCGACACCTGGGATTTTGAGCAGCTCCTCCATGGTTCCCGGAACCTTACCGCCGTGGACATCCAGCAAATATTGCGCGGCGGCGTGAAGGTCGCGCGCCTTGGTTTTGCCCAGGCCACATGGGCGGATGATCGCTTCGATTTCCTCCGGCTCGGCCTCGGCAAACGATTCCAGCGTTGGGAAAACGGTATATAAGTCCTGCGTCACAATATTGACTCGCTTGTCCGTACACTGGGCGGACAGACGAGTGGCGAACAGCAACTCATAATCTTTGGTATATTGCAGGGCGCAGATAGCGTCGGGATATTCCTGCTCCAGCAGCTTGACGGCAGCTTCGGCCCGTTCTTTTGGCGTAAGCATAGGGTAAAAACTCCTTTTTATTTGGTCATATGGTAAAAGCCGAATGGCGTTGCCTCCATTGTAACACAAAAATATGCACAAAAAAATATCATTTCCGCAAAACTTTTCATGCATCAAAGGGAAAAAAAGAAAATAGAGAAAATCTGCCTTGAAAAACCGGAAGATTCCTGTTTTAATTAGAGTGAGCGAAGGTCAAATCTGCCGCTTATGAATCGAGAGAACAATACAAACCGTGATTTGCGTATGGAGGAATTTGCAGCAATGGCAGAAGCAAAAAGAATTGAAGAAAACATTGCGTTCATTACCAGCATGGACCCGGAACTGGGCGAGGCGATTCAGAAGGAATATGCACGCCAGTGCCGCAACATTGAGCTGATTGCGTCGGAAAATATCGTTTCCCCGGCGGTTATGGCAGCGATGGGCACCGTGCTGACCAACAAATATGCGGAAGGCTATCCGGGAAAGCGTTACTATGGCGGATGCGAGTACGTTGATATCGCAGAGAATCTGGCAATTGAGCGTGTATGCAAGCTGTTCGGTGCAAAATTTGCCAATGTACAGCCGCATTCTGGTGCACAGGCCAATATGGCGGTCTATCAGGCGCTGTGCCAGCCGGGAGATACCGTCTTGGGCATGAGCCTGGACAATGGCGGACATCTGACCCATGGTTCCCCAGCAAACCAGTCCGGCAAGCTGTACAACATGGTAGCCTATGGCGTGGATGACAACGGCTATATTGATTATGAAGACGTCCGTCAGAAGGCGCTGGAGAACAAGCCGAAGATGATTATTGCAGGAGCTTCCGCGTATCCGCGTGCCATTGCGTTTGATAAGTTCGCAGAAATTGCAAAGGAAGTCGGCGCATATCTGTTTGTAGACATGGCGCATATTGCTGGCTTGGTAGCCGCAGGCGAGCATCAGAACCCGATGGAATATGCCGATGTCGTCACCACGACCACGCACAAAACCCTGCGTGGCCCGCGCGGCGGCTGCATCCTGACCAACGATGAAGCGCTGGCGAAGAAGTTCAATTCCGCGATTTTCCCGGGTACCCAGGGCGGCCCGCTGATGCATGTCATCGCAGCAAAGGCTGTATGCTTCGGCGAAGCGCTGAAGCCGGAGTTTAAGGAATACCAGGTGCAGATCCGAAAGAATGCACAGGCATTGGCAGATGGCCTGCTGAAGCGCGGCGTCAATCTGGTTTCCGGCGGCACAGACAACCATATGATGCTGGTTGACCTGCGCGGCACCGGTATCACCGGCAAGGAGCTGCAGAACCGTCTGGATGCGGTTTATATCACCGCAAACAAGAACACTGTCCCGAATGAGCCGCTCAGCCCGTTTGTCACCTCTGGCGTCCGTCTGGGCACGCCCGCGGTTACGACCCGCGGCTTCAAGGAAGCGGAGATGGACAAGATTGCTGGCTTTATCGCTGATGCGATCTTTGATTTCGACAACAAGGCGGATGCGATCCGCGCAGGTGTCGAGGAAATCTGCAAGCAGTTCCCGCTGTACTAATTTTTGCAACGTATTATGAAATTTCAGCCTCTGGCCGACCGTATCCGTCCAACCACACTGGCGGATGTGGTTGGCCAGCCGCATATTTTGGGGGAATCCGGCCTGCTGCGCCGGATTATCGAAAGCGGCAACATACCGAATATGATTTTTTATGGGCCGTCGGGTGTGGGAAAGACCACGGTAGCGTCGATCATTGCAGGGCAGACGGACCGAAAGCTGTACCGGCTCAATGCGACGACGGCGTCCATTGCAGATATCAAGCATATCTTTGATGAGTTGGGGACGTTGATCGCGCCCAACGGCGCGCTGGTCTATCTGGATGAGATCCAGTATTTTAACAAAAAGCAGCAGCAATCGCTGTTGGAATTTATCGAGGATGGGCGCATCACGCTGATTGCATCCACAACGGAAAATCCGTATTTTTATGTGTACAATGCAATCCTGAGCCGATGCACCGTGTTTGAATTTCGCCCAGTAGAGGCACAGGATATCGAGCCGGCAGTCCGACGGGCGTTCTCCCTTGCCAATCCTGCGCTGGATGTGCCGAATGCTGTGTGTGCACATATTGCAACGGCGTGCGGCGGCGATGTGCGCAAGGCAATGAACGCCGCGGAGCTGCTTGCCAATGCTGCGCGCGGCAACACTGTGACACTGGAGGATGCGCAGCAGGCCGCGCAGCGGTCCAACATGCGCTATGACCGCGATGGGGATCAGCACTATGATATTCTGTCGGGATTTCAGAAATCCATCCGTGGCTCTGACCCAGATGCAGCCGTGCATTATCTTGCTCGGCTGCTGGAAGCGGATGACATGGTTTCCGTATGCCGTCGCCTGATGGTCATCGCTGCGGAGGATATCGGGCTGGCATATCCGCAGGCATTGCCGATTGTCAAAGCTTGTGTGGATATGGCGAACCAGCTGGGCTTGCCGGAGGCGCGTATCCCGTTGGCGGATGCGGCAATCCTGCTGGCGACTGCGCCCAAGTCCAATAGTGGTATCGTGGCGGTGGATGCTGCGTTGTCCGATATCCGCGCAGGTAAGGCAGGCGATATCCCGGCGCATTTGAAGGATTGTCATTATAGCGGCGCGGCAAAGCTGGGGCGTGGGCTGACATATCAGTACCCACATGCGTATCCCAATCATTGGGTGGAGCAGCAATATTTGCCGGATACCATCAAGGATGCGGCATATTATGTATATGGGGAAAATAAGACCGAACAGCGTGCAAAAGCATATTGGGACGCTGTCAAAGGGAAAAACAAATAACAATGCGGCCGGAGGCAGATGCTCCGGCCGCAATCCTGTTGTATTCTGTTTTTATAGTGCAATGGCTTGCATACCGTCTTTGTGTATGGCAGTGAGCCGGACGGAGATTTCGTCGCCCTGTTTGCCAGTATTCGGCGGCAGAAAAACGGAGAAATGCCATTTGCCATGTGCCGGTTGTGCGTGAGCGCGCGCGTGCTCCAGGACGACCGGAATGGTCTGCCCCAAAAATGGCTGCAAAAAGTCGCGGCCCATGTGCGCCGCGAGTTGGCGGACACGTTCTGCGCGTTGGGCGCGTACCTGCGGAGGGACAGCATCCGGCATGGAAGCGGCGGGCGTACCAGTGCGCTCAGAGTACGGGAATACATGGATGGATGCAAAGGCACATTGCCGCAGGAAATCCAGCGTTTGTGAAAATTCCTCTTCGGTTTCGCCGGGAAAGCCGGTGATGATGTCGGTTGTAATCGAACAAGAGGGGAACGCGTCGCGGAGCCGATGGATACAGGCGGCGTATTGCGCTGTGGTATAGCGTCTGTGCATCCGCTGCAAGGTAGCGTCGCAGCCGGATTGCAGCGATACATGAAAATGGTATGCCAGATTGTCAAAACCGCGCAGCCGGTCGCAAAAGTCCTGCGTGACAATGCGCGGCTCCAACGAACCGAGCCGGATGCGCACGTGCGGAACAGCTTCGCACAGCGCAGCTGTCAGATCGACAAGGCCGGGCCTTTGGGGCAGATCTCTGCCATAGCTGGCAATTTCAATACCGGTAACCATGATTTCCCGTACCTGCTGCTGTGCGAGCTTGATGGCTTCGTTTCGTGCGGTTTCCAGCGGCAGGGAACGCACATGCCCGCGGGCGTATGGGATGATGCAATAGGTACAATAGTTGTCGCAGCCGTCCTGAACCTTGAGCAGGGCGCGGGTGTGCCCGGGCAGGATGCCGGCGGGAAGCGCCTCAAATTCCCGATGCGTGCGGATATCGGACACCGTGCACACAGGCTGGCGGCTGCGGACGGCCTGCTCACACAGATCGAGAACGGCAGCGCGGTCTGCGGTGCCGCATACGATATCGACGCCTGCCAGCTTGGCCGCCCGCTCAGGTTCGGTTTGCGCAAAGCAGCCGCAAAGGGCTGTTACCGCGTCAGGATTGTCCCGTTGCATTTTATGTAAGGCGCGTAAGTTTTTGTGATCGCCGGAGGAGGTAACGGTGCAGGTATTCAAAATACAGACGTCTGCACCGGTTTGCACCAGCGTGTGCCCGCGGGCCTGCGCGAGCTGGGCAAGCGCCTGGGTTTCAAATTGATTGACCTTGCAGCCGAGCGTTGCAAAGCAGAATTTCATGGTGACTCCTTCCTGCGCTTCCTTTTGAAAAATTTAAATGAATTTTTGGTAAAAAGGATAGCATGTTTTTGTTACTTGTATTATAATAAATTTTACAAGGAGTTACAACAGCTTTTACATCGCTGCATTGGGGTGGTTTTCAGAATGGTAAAGATAAAAATTAAGTTGGATAAGGTAGATGATCTTACCGTGTTGAATGCGGCGGCTTCGGACATGCCGTTTGACATTGATGCCGCTTCCGGATGGTATGTGGTGGATGCAAAATCGTTGATCGGATTGTTTGGACTGAAGCTGTCCAAGCCGATTCGCGTCAGTATTTATACGGATCGACTCCATGCGCAGCCGTTTTTGGATCGCATTCAGACCATGATGGTGTAATGGACACAGTGGACAGGATAAAAAAAGCCTGTAGAGGAAAAATGCATCAATACAGATATGTAGCAGCAGAATCAATGATGCATTCTGCTGAAATCATAAAAAGCACTTACATCGCTTGGGATAATATGTTATGATAATGGAAACAAAATAATATAAAAACGCAGTGAGATGTACATAACAGCAGTGGAGGTCGCAACGAGTTTTGCGATTCCACTGCTTTTTTTGTGCATAAAAGCTGGTAATGGAGGAAGAAACAATGCCAAAAAATTTAAAACAGGAAATGATTTACACCGTTATGATGGTTTGCGTTATGGTATATGCAATGATATGCTACAACATTGCGATGGATAATGGTAGTATGGAAAACTGGATTTTCTTTGCAGCCTTCGGTGAGCTGCCGATCATGGGCGCGGCAGGCTTTTTGCTGGATCTGTTCGTCGCGGGGCCAATTGCCAAAAAGCTGGCGTTTGCTCTGTTCCAACCGGGACAGGACAAACCGATCTTTCTTATTCTCGCTATCTCTGTCTGTTCTATTTGGCTGATGTGCCCGATGATGAGTTTTGTTGCGGCCGTATTGTTTCAGGATGAACTACACAGACAATTGCTGTCCGTGTGGGTTGAGCTGACGGTCCGCAATTTTCCGATGGCGTTTTTTTGGCAGCTGTTTGCTGCCGGGCCGCTGGTTCGGATAGTATTTGGTAAGCTATTTCCGGAAAAATGAACGAATATCTGCATGTCAGTCCTGTTTGATGCATAAGGTGTGGGGAACAAAAAACGGATTTGACTGATATGGGGGATAGGAGCATGAAACGATTGTTTGCAGCTGCGGCAGCGGTGTTTTGTCTGCTGGCCACATCGGTTTGCGCGTCGGCAGCAGAGCTGGGTGAGGTGAGCGCGAAATCTGCCATCCTGACGACGGACGATGGGCAAGTGCTGTTTGAACAAAACGCAGACGAAGTGCATCCGCCGGCTTCGGTCACGAAAATTATGACGATGCTGCTGATGATGGAGGCGGTTGACAGCGGCAAGGCCTCGCTGGATGATCTGGTCACTGCGTCCGCTCATGCGGCGGAGATGGGCGGTTCGCAGATTTATTTGAAAGAGGGAGAACAGATGTCGCTGGATGATATGCTCAAGTCGATTGCCGTAGCATCGGCCAACGATGCGGCGGTGGCAGTGGCGGAGCATTTGGGCGGCAGTGAAGACGCCTTTGTTTCTATGATGAATGAGCGCGCAGCGGCACTGGGATGCACAGGAACGACGTTTGTCAATCCAAACGGCCTGGACACAGATGGGGAAGAAACCAAGACAACGGCGCGCGACCTGGCGTTGATTTCACAGGAGCTGCTCAAGCATGAAAAAATCCTGGAATACACCTCGATCTGGATGGATACTGTGCGCAATGGCGAATTTGGTTTGGCCAATACCAACAAAATGCTGCGGCTGTATGACGGTATGATCGGGTTGAAAACCGGGTATACGAGTACGGCGGGCTATTGTATTTCTGCGGTAGCAGAACGGGACGGCATGCGGCTGATCGCAGTTGTCATGGGAGAGCCGGATAAGGAATCGCGCAATGCGGACATCACTGCTATGCTGAATTATGGCTTTGCCAATTATGCTATGACAGATATTTTGGCAGAGGGTCAGGAGCTTGAAAGCGTAGCAGTGGATATGGGCGTGCAGGATGCCGTAGCAGTAGAACTTGCGGATCAGACCGCGATCCTCATGGAAAAGTCGGAAGCGGAAGGGATTACACGGGAGATCCATCTGGAAGATCATGTGCAGGCCCCAGTACGCAAGGGCGATCCGCTCGGAGAAGTGGTGGTTTTGAGCAATGGAAAAGAAATTGACCGCAGGGACATTTTGGCGGCGGCGGATGTGGAGCGAAAAACCATTTCGGATATTTATAGGGATTTGCTTTCGTATTTGCTCATGAAGAAACAAGTGAATTGGCAAAATTGAAAAATTTGTAAATCTTAACAAAGAAGCTCGGTTTTTCTTTTGAAAATCCGTTGTGTTTTTTCATAATTTATGATACGATAATAGCAACCTCATAGTAGATTGGGAGGAAATCAAAAATGGTTAAATTAATTATGGCAGCTGCCGGAAGCGGCAAGACGAAGGATATCATCAATCTGGTTAACGAAGCGGCAGTCAACGAACCGGGGTCCGTTGTGTGCATTGCCAAGGGGAACAAGCTGAATTTCGATATTTCCCATAAGGCGCGCCTGATCAATGTTCAGGATTATAATGTGACAGATTATGCTTCCTTGCTCGGCTTCTTAGCTGGCATTCATGCGGGCAATTACGACATCACGAAGATCTTTATTGATAGCCTGTATAAGGTTGCATGCGATGATAAGCCGGAAGATGCGGATCAGTTTATTCTGGCTCTGGATGAATTTTCTGCAAAGCATAGCGTAGAGTTCACCATTGCGCTTTCCGCAGATGCTTCTTCTGCCAGCGAGGTTATGAAGAAGTATTTGTAATGGCCTGACCATTGACCATAAAAGCCCGTAGAATCAGACGATTCGCGGGCTTTTTCCGTTTTAGAAGATATTTTTGAGGCTGACAGCTTCGGAACGAAGCAGATCGTCCACGGCTTGCCCAAGATCTGCCAGTTCTATGGTGAGGTCTTCGGCGTTTCCATTTTGTATGCTCTGCTCTGTGCGGGCAAAGCCTAGCCGTACTTCATCCAGCAGCTTTTCGCTGACTACGGCGGAGAGATATTGTTCTTTGCCTGCATATAGCGTATGCGCCCGGTCAAACAGCAGACCGGCATTTGCGGTATTTCCGAGACGCACCTGTTGCGTAGCTTGCGCCAATGTGCTCGAAATGCTGCTTACAGTATCCGAAATGGTGAGTAGGTTGTACCAACCGCCGCCGATGACACAGCATAACAGTGCGATCGCCGTCCAAAAACGCTTCATACAGCACGCTCCTGTCGTTGCAGGAACAGATTGTCCTGGTCGTCTACTGTCATGAGAAAGACTTCTTGCAATGAAGAGATCCCGTGCCGACGGCACTGCTGCAGGATCCATTGTTCATCCTTCCCGAGCTGCTGCGCATTGCATTGTAGGATTTTTCCTTCGGAAACCAGGATGGTTGCCAGGCCAACCTCCTTCGGATGCAGCAGGCAGTCGGAGGGAGTCATCGGCTGCCGGTCGGCGTGTAAAATTACGCTCAGTTGGCCATTGGTTTCCACGATGCCATAGCGGACGTCCTGTATATTGGAGACGCCTGCCATGCGCAGCCCGTCAAGAATGTCTTCGGGAGATAGGCGGAGCAGCCGCAGCATTTGAGGGTCAAATTGCCCGTCGCGAATGACAATGCAGGGGTTTCCGCACAGCAGCTTGCGGAACCGGCGGCTTTTGCGGCACAGATAGGACAACAAGACTTCCACAGCGAGCAGGGTAGCCAAGGGGACGATGCCGCCGAGCAATGGTACGGCGGTATCCTGCAGCGGGATGGAGGCCAGCTCGGAAACCAATATGGTAACGGCAAATTCCGAGGTGGACAGTTCACCGAGCTGCCGTTTTCCGGTGAAACGAAGGCCGCCGATGACGGCAGCATAGACCAGCAGGGTCCGTATGAAGAGCAGAAACAAAAAAACCACCTCCGGATCATTATGCTATCAGTCTTCCCGGCCGATAGACAAATGATACAAAATCTTCTGGAAAAGCCAAAAAAAATAGCGAGGGCAACAAAATTGTATTGACATTTTTCATTTTAAAGATATAATGAATAATATAAATATATAAATGCAAAGACCGGAAAGAGTAGCTTGTTCAAACTTTCAGAGAGTTGCCGTTTGGTGTGAGGCAATAAGGGAGAAGAAGTGAACGTCGTCCGCGAGCAGTTCAGGTGAACAGGCGTTTGCCAGTAACTTGAATCGGTTGCGCCCCCGTTAACAGGCAAGCATTACGCGCAGAAGCCTGCGCCGATGCATGAGTGGTCGCCGTTTGCGGCGGCAATAAGAGTGGTACCGCAGAGCATAGTCTTTGTCTCTTTTTCTATGGAGATAAGGGCTTTTTATTTTATTTAGGCGCAATTGCAGGCTTCCATTGCGCCGTGCTATGTATACGAAAAAACAATGCAGGAGAGATTGCTATGAAACTCAATGGTTCGCAGATTGTGATTGAGACACTTCTGGAGCAGGGAACCGATACGATCTTTGGTTATCCCGGCGGCGCAGCCCTCAACATCTATGATGAACTCTATAAGTATGCTGATCGCATGCGTCATGTCCTGACTGCGCACGAACAGGGCGCAGCCCATGCGGCAGACGGCTATGCGCGCGCTACCGGCAAGGTCGGTGTCTGCCTCGCAACGTCCGGCCCGGGCGCAACCAATTTGGTCACCGGCATTGCAACCGCATTTATGGATTCTATCCCAATGATTGCGATTACAGCGAATGTTGGAACCAGCTTGATCGGACGCGACAGCTTCCAGGAAATTTATATTGCCGGCGTCACCATGCCGATCACAAAGCACAACTTTGTTGTCCGCGATGTAAACGAGCTGGCAGATACCATCCGGAAGGCATATGAGATCGCCATGAGCGACCGCCCCGGCCCGGTTTTGATTGATATCCCGAAGGATGTCACAGCTTCTGTCTGTGAATTTGAACACAAACCGGCAGTACAGCCGCGTCCCAAGCCGCCGATCCAGCACGATCAGCTCAAGAAGATGGCGGAGATGATTAACGAAAGCGAACGCCCGGTGATCCTGTTTGGCGGCGGCGTGATGTCCTCCAATGCTTCTGAGCTGCTGTACCAGTTTATCCATCGTACCGATATGCCGGCCTGCCATTCCCTGATGGGCATTGGCGCACTTGACCCGGCAGACCCGCTGAATCTGGGTTTGATCGGTATGCACGGCTGGGTTTCCGCGGGCAGGGCAGTAGATAAGGCAGATCTTGTTATCGCGCTTGGCACGCGGTTTTCGGACCGTGTTGCAACCAAGATGGGTGATTTTGCATCGCGTGCAAAAGTCGTACAGGTTGATATCGACCCGTCTGAGGTCAACAAGAATATCGAGGTTGTACATAGCGTTATCGGCGATGCATACGATGTGCTCGAAGCGCTGATGCCATTGGTTGACCGCACGGAGCATACCGCGTGGAGAGAACAGATTGAAACCTGGAAGACGCGTATGGATTACAAGCCGAAGGACAACGATGCTGTACTGCGTCCGCATCAGTTGATGCGGAAAATCAACGAACTGTTGGGTGCGGACGACATTGTCGCAACCGACGTTGGTCAGCATCAGATGTGGGCGGCACAGTTTACCGGCCGCCGCAAACCGCGGACATTCTTGACTTCCGGCGGCCTGGGCACCATGGGCTACGGCTATGGCGCAGCCATCGGCGCGCAGGTTGGACAGCCGAATAAGCGCGTTGTACATGTCACGGGCGACGGCAGCTTCCATATGAATTTACAGGAAATGTGCACAGCTGTCAGCAACAACCTGCCGGTTATCACCATTGTTGTCAACAACAGTGTCCTCGGCATGGTATATCAGTGGCAAACCTCGTTCTATGGCAAACGGTATTCTAACACGGATCCGCACCGCAAGACGGATTTTGTCAAGCTGGCGGAGGCATTTGGCGCGAAGGGGCTGCGCTGCGATACGCTGGCAGGGTTTGAAGCATGTATGAAGGAAGCGCTGGAAGCGGATGGCCCGGTTTTGATCGACGCGCGCATTGATAAAGAAGAACGCGTACTTCCGTTTATCCCGGGCGGGGAGACGGTACGCAATGTTATTCTGGACTGACGAGGAGAAAAATATGGAAAAGTATATTATTTCTGCCCTTGTGCAGAACAATGCCGGCGTGCTGGCGCGTGTTTCCAGCTTGTTTGGCCGCCGCGGCTTCAATATTGATTCACTCACGGTTTCCCCGACGGTGGATCGCACCGTATCCCGTATTACGATTGTCGTACTGGGCGACGAATATACGCTGGAGCAGGTACTGAAGCAGGTACGTAAGCTGGAGGAATGTATCGAAGTATCGCATATTGACGAAGAGGAGGCATTCTGCCGCGAGCTGGCGCTGATTAAGATTGCGGGAGATGAGGCAGAGCGCGAGAGTGTCCGCGAGGTATGCGCGCTGTACCAGGCAGAAGTTGTCGATTCGAGCAAGGAATCCATCATTGTCCGGGTGAGCGGCGCGCCGTCCAAGATCGACACGTTCCTGTCTATCATCGACAGCTTCCATGTCGTGGAATCCAGCCGCACTGGCATTACGGCGGTGCATAAGGATAAAAAAGACGGCAAATGACCGTTGATTTGTCCGATATATTCTTTTATAATTATAATAAATAAGGCAAGTCCATATAGAAGAACAGAACGGGGATGGGGCAAAGTCTCCGTCCCCTCGTTTTTCTTTTTTGCGGCATGGTACCGCATTTGGAGGTATTTTTATGGAATTAAGAAGTCATAATATCACAAAGGGTGTCGAACGTGTTCCAAATCGGTCGCTGCTGCGCGCATGCGGCCTGACCGAGGAGGAAATGAGCCGCCCAATTATCGGCGTTGTTTCCGCTTATAGTGAAATCATTCCGGGGCATATCAATCTGGATAAAATCGCGGCGGCTGTCAAAACAGGTGTCAGCATGGCGGGTGGTACGCCGATCCTGGTACCGGCAATCGGCGTATGCGATGGCATTGCGATGGGCCATATGGGCATGAAATATTCGCTGCCGTCCCGTGAATTGATTGCGGATTCTGTGGAAACGCTGGCACAGGCACATCAGTTTGACGCGCTGGTGCTCATCCCGAACTGCGACAAAATTGTTCCGGGCATGGTTATGGCTGCGGCCCGCATCAACATCCCGTCCATTGTCATTTCTGGCGGACCGATGCTTGCCGGACATTTCCGTGGGGAAAACGTTTCCCTGTCATATACATTTGAAGCCGTTGGCGCACGCAAGGCAAACCTGATTACCGATGAAGAAATTACGGATGTCGAGTGCCATTCTTGTCCGGGCTGCGGCTCTTGCTCCGGTATGTACACAGCCAATTCGATGAACTGCCTGTGTGAAGCGATCGGTATGGCGCTTCCAGGCAACGGCACCATTCCGGCCGTCCATTCCGACCGCATCCAGCTGGCAAAGCATGCCGGCATGAAGATCATGGAGCTGTTGGAGAAGGACATCAAGCCGCGCGATATCATCAATCAGAAGGCAATCCACAATGCACTGGAATGCGAGATGGCATTGGGCTGCTCGACCAATACGGTGCTGCATCTGTTGGCGATTGCGCATGAAGCAGGCTTGGATTTCGACCTGGAAACCATGAACCAGATTTCCGCACAAACTCCAAACCTGTGTCATCTGGCGCCGGCAGGCCGCACCTATATTCAGGAGCTGAACGAAGCAGGCGGTATCTATGCGGTGATGAATGAGCTGTCCAAGAAAGACCTGATTGAGCTGGACACCATCACGGCGACCGGCAAAAAGGTTGGCGAGAATATCGCAAACAGCTTCAACAGAAATCCGGAGGTCATCCGCCCGATTGACAACCCGTACATGCAGACCGGCGGCATTGCCATCCTGTGGGGTAATATTGCCAAGGAAGGCTGTGCGGTCAAGCAGAGCGCAGTTGCACCGGAAATGATGAAGCATTCTGGTCCAGCGCGTGTCTTTGACAGCGAAGAGGAAGCGATTGACGCGATCTATAACGGGAGAATTGTCCCGGGTGATGTTGTCATCATCCGCTATGAAGGCCCGAAGGGCGGACCGGGCATGCGCGAAATGCTCAACCCGACCTCTGCGCTGGCTGGTATGAAGCTGGATAAGGACGTTGCGCTGATTACCGACGGACGTTTCTCCGGCGCATCCCGCGGCGCATCCATCGGACATGTCTGCCCGGAAGCTGCGATGGGCGGAGAAATCGGGCTGTTGCAGGAAGGCGATATCATTGAGATTGATATCCCGAACCATACGGTCAATGCAAAGGTTTCCGACGAGGAATTTGCAAGACGGCGGGAGAACTTCGTGCCGCATGAGCCGAAGGTCAAGTCCGGTTGGCTTGCGCGTTATGCACGCCTGGTCACTTCGGCCAATAAGGGTGCAGTGCTCAATTAAATCGTATCGTACATGTGGATTCCCTTGCCTGTCTGTGTGATGGGCAAGGGATTTTTTATAAATTTTTGGTTTTTTGGTGAAATAATTTTTTTATGGTTGATTTATTTTGAAAATTCATATATACTAGAAGAAAAAAGGAGGGATGTCTCATGGGACGAAAACCACATCCATTGGCTACGCCGGAGCGCAGCGGCTCGGCTGTCGGAATGGAAGAAAACATGAAAAAAGCGGTTGCAGAAATGTTGGTGCTGTTTTTGCTCAGCGAGCGGGAAATGTATATCGGTGAAATCCCGGAAGAACTGGAAAAGCGGAGCGATGGCAGATTCCGTATTGTTTTTCCGTATTCCGTCATTTACCGCATGGAAAAATTCGATTACATTGAGGAATTAAAAAAGAGAATCGCGCCGGACGGTAGGAAACGGCAGTACTATGGCATTACAAAAAAAGGCAAGGCCTATTTGACAGAGCTATGTAACGTGTTTGAACAGTTTACTGGCGGCGTCAATACGATTCTAGCATCAAGAGGAGGACAAGAAAAAAAGTCCCAACACGCAGAAGTACAGCAGTCAGATAAAAAGCCGGCGAACGTGCAGCTGAATGAAACAACAACGGATGATGAAGATCAGGACAATCCGGAATTTTCTGGACGGCTGGCTGGATGCATCGTATGAGGACTGTTGAAACGTGCTTGGAAGCTCGGGGGACCTGGCAAAGAGAGATATTTTCTGTTGACTGATGTGATTCATGACGGAGATGCGTTTGGGTGTATGATTTGAAATAAAAATTCCGCAGTATCTGTTGCTGCGGAATTTTTTTGTTGCCTCATAATATTCAATATTGACAAGTCTGTGAAAATATGGTAACTTAGTTTTATAGAATAGTTTGCGTCGGCAAAGTATTGGCGGAACAAATGTTAGAGTGTTACCAAGAGGATATATTTGCAAAAATTGTGCAATATGATTGGAATATACCGGCGGAATCCATGTGATTTTGCAATGGAAAGGGGAGACGGAAAACATGAATCAAAATGGGACGCTATATATCAAAGATGTGGAGACATTACTGAATCTCACAAATGATCAAAAAGAACAAAAAAACCAGGATTTGATGAATATTGTCCAAATGTATTTGAACGACAACGAACAAGCTACATATGAGCAAATCGCTGAGGCTCTGGGCAGTCCTGAGCATATGGCGGCGGAGCTCATGTACGATATAACCGAAGTAGAAAAATACCAAGCGCGCGAAAACCAAAAGAAAGTGTATACAGCGGTGGCTGCCGTTTGCTTGGCGGTGGCAATCGGCGCTTGTGCGGCCGTGGCGTATTTTATTCAAAATCCGTATACGGAAGAGATTACAACCGTGATTGATTATACAGAGAGCCTCCCATCATATTGGGACTATGCTGTCAAATATGGTATCAATTACGAATATGATGAGAAGGGAATTATTGTTCGCGCAACCGACAATGATGGGAATGAAATTGCAGTGGATGAAAAGGGTATTCCGTTGGATAAAGAGAAATATTTCATTGAGGAGGAAGAAAAATGAAAAGACTAACTGGAAAACTTATGGTGTTGTCATGGATGATTTTGTGCGTTTGTCTGTATGCTGGAAATGCATTAGCGGCGGAGACTGTTCAGGAAATCATTCAATATGAGGATGGAACCTATGCGGAAATTACACTAACAGAAAATGATACACTGACGCGATCCAATACAAAAAGTGGGACAAAAACATTTACTTATAAAAATAATTCAGGACAGATTTTGTTTACTTATACGTTGACAGGGTATTTCCAGTACGGTGGAAGCACATCAAAGGCAGTCTCATGTTCGACAAAATACAATGTTGTGCGTGGAAACTGGTCTAAAAAATCAGACAAATATTATTGCTCAGGAAATACGGCGTATGGAAATGCAACATTCAGTAATTCCAGTACATCAAAAACGGCAAAATTAACGATTACATGCAGTAAGACAGGTACAATTTCATAATATAGCTTGCGTAATTCCCGTTCCATTGATTTGGAATGGGAATTTATTTTCGAAAAATAAAAATATTTGTTGACAAATGATATTGCATGTGATATTATGAGTTCAACAGATAGAAAGGAGGATTTTAGTGGAAGTAAAAAAACAAATATTCAAAAATTTTTTTAAAATCATATCGTGTTTCATTTTCATTTTAATATTTTTTGTATCTGCATTATATTTAATGAATTGTATACAAGAAAGAATTTCTATTCAAAATTATGAAAAATCTTTAGAGAAATTTCAAGAATATGATGTTAGAGAGATAAATAAAAAAGTAGATTGTAACGATAGATTTATATTATTGGTAGGGCGTGAAAGCTGTCCATATTGTCGTGATTTTATACCGAATTTTGTACAGATTTTAC
>JAUNIY010000032.1 GCA_030523305.1 Eubacteriales bacterium | reverse complement strand
ATTTTAATTCCACCGGTAGAACCGGTGGTTTTTTACGCTAAAGCGGACAATAAAAGAGGACAGGAGCGATTCCTGTCCTCTGAATATGGAATTCAAAATGAATTATTCTTCTACCTTTTCAACCAAGCGCTTGGTATCTTCTGCAATGACCAGTTCCTCGTTGGTCGGGATAACCAGAACACGAACGCGCGCATAATCAACAGAGATATCCATCTGACGTCCACGATACTTGTTCTTGTCCGGGTCAACCTTAATGCCGAGATATTCCATATGCTCGCATACATCCCAACGAACCGAACGATCGTTTTCGCCAACACCTGCGGTGAATACAACTGCGTCAACGCCGCCCATTTCAGCAATATAGGAACCGATCAACTTTTTAACCGAGTTGATGAAAATATCCTTTGCCAGCTTTGCGCGGTCATTGCCATCGTTGATTGCAGTGTCCAGATCGCGGAAATCGGAAGATACACCGGATACGCCCAGCACACCAGACTTCTTATTCATGACGTCCAGCATTTCCTCTGCGCTTTTTCCTTCATGCTCGCACAAGAAAGAAATGATTGCCGGGTCAATATCACCAGAGCGGGTGCCCATTGGCAGGCCAGCCAGCGGTGTGAAGCCCATGGAGGTATCAATTGATTTACCACCCTTGATTGCAGTAACAGAAGAGCCGTTGCCCAGATGGCAAGTGATAACACGCAGATGCTCCAGCGGAATGCCCAGCATCTCGGAAGCCTGCTGTGCTACATACTTATGTGACGTGCCATGGAAACCGTACCGGCGGATCTTATATTTCTGATAATATTCATAAGGAATGGAGTAAATATAATCAACCGGCGGCATGGTCTGATGGAAAGCGGTATCAAATACAGCAACCTGCGGGATTTCTGCGCCCATGACATTTTTGCAGGCATCAATACCGATCAAGTTCGGCGTATTGTGAAGCGGTGCCAACGGAATGCAGGCTTCAATTGCCTTGATAACAGAATCATCAATCAGGACAGAATCGGCAAAATATTCGCCGCCATGTACAACGCGATGGCCTACCGCGTCAATTTCAGACATAGATGCGATGACGCCCCATTCCTTGTCCATCAAAATATTGATAACAGCGCGGATTGCGTCTGCATGATCCTTCATCGGGACATCCGCTTTATACTTATCCTCTTTGTTCGGATTGGTGTGCGTCAGCCGTCCATCAATACCAATTCTCTCGCATAAGCCCTTCGCAAGAACTTCCTTGGAATCCATGTCAAACAGCTGATATTTCAGCGAAGAACTGCCCGCGTTGATGACAAGAACATTCATTTCTCTCATTCTCCTTTATTCGTAACATTCAAGAATATCGTCAACATCGTACAACAAACGTACCGATGGTTTTATTTTACACCACTTTGTAAAATTTCTCAACTACTTTTGTTCAAAATCTAGGAAAAATACACCAAAGATTTCCCACTTCTCATCCGCCGATCTGATTCATGGTGCGGAAAGGGCAAACGGTAGCGAATGCATGTGCTTGCGGCTTATGATAAATCGCATCCCGGATCACTGCTTTTAGCCGTTTTGTATCCCCGTTTAAAAATGGACGCACATCGATTTCCGCTTCGTGCCCCAAACATAGTCGTAGTTTCCCTTCGCTGGTCAGTCTGATCCGATTGCATTCATTGCAAAATTGATGTGAAATCGGGCTGATGAAGCCGACCCGCCCGGCAAAGCCATCTGCGCAGTAATCCTGTGACGGTTGTGACACATGATACGGTTCCACCGGATACAATTCAGGATGTCGTGTCAAAATATCGCTGTTCAAAATCCTCTGTCCCGCCCTCGTGGGTGCGCCAAAGGGCATTTGTTCAATAAACCGTACTGAAATTGGATATTGTTCCGCCAGACGGATGAAATCATCGACTTCCCTGTCGTTTTGCCCGCGAATCAGGACGGTGTTGAGTTTGACCTGCATCCCTTGTTTCAGGGCGGCTTCTATCCCCTTCCACACTTGCTGGAAATCGCCGCCACGCGTCATGTCCCGATAATGTTGGGCATTCAAGGAATCCAGACTAATATTCACACGCTGCAAGCCCAGGCTGTGCAAGCCGGATATCCTATCTGCCAACCCTTGCGCATTGGTGGTCATGCTCAAATCCTGTACCTGAGGAAAAGACGCAACTCGTTGCACGATCTTCTCCAAGTCCCGACGCATCAACGGTTCTCCTCCGGTTAGCCGCACGCGCGTGATCCCCACCGCGACAAATGCCTGCATCAGTTCTGTCACCTGTTCCGGCGTCAACTCCTGCCCGCTTTCACACACATCGCGCTCTTCCCGGCAATATACGCAGCGTAAATTGCAGCGCTGCGTCAGGGATAGACGCAGATAATGAATATCCCGTCCCATCCAGTCATACATACCGCAAGTCCTCGCTTTTCTTGTTCTGGTTTCTTTCATACTACGGTAAAACCATTGCTCTGTCAAGCGATGCATCCCTTTGTTTTTCTTTTACAATAAATTCATTGAAAAAATAGAAAGGTTACGATACAATAGAATATATTTTTTGCAAAGGAGTGAATATGATGACCAATATGCCACATGAACCGCAAATCGCAGAAACGCAATTGACATATCATGAAAAAAATACAACATATACGTATACTGTTATTTCAACCGTTGCATTTTTAATCGGTGTTCCAGAACATATTTTTCAAAATAAATACGAATCCCCATTGCTGGAAACCTACAACACATTAAAATACAATAAAAATGCGTGTATCATCCGCAATCTATGTATGGTACGCACGGCTATTATCCGCAATTTTAAAAAAATCAATCGTGAAATGACGCATCATTTTAAACTACTTTCTTCCATTGGCGAATATATTCCGACCACGTGCCTGACCGAATTAAGCAATTGCGGCATCCGTATCGTCAAGCAAAAGCAGCGGCTTTCACAATACATTATTGATATCAACAAACATATTTCAGACCGCATCAATAATTGCAAAAATCTTTTCCCGCTCTGGCTGGAATGGAATTACCTTCGCGATATTTTCATCATGCCAAACGGGTTGAAGGAGGAAGGCACAAAAGCAGCTGCAGCTACCTACTATGCCTCGATCAACCATTATCCGTATCAAATCTATTTGAATTGGGTTTTCTTTCAAAAAGATGGCAATATCCTATACCATGACAAAAAATTTGTTACGTTGTTGTATCGCTGGCATGAAGATGCATTTACAGATTTTAATAAAGTTTCTAATGTAGATACCACAATCAAAAACAATATTTATGATTTTCTCAAAAACAGCGGGCAAACCGTGATTGTCGTTGACTGTGAAAATTCTGACCCGTATGACCTATGCGCGACGCTGAATAACCTGGAGGATTATCTGCGGGATAAAATATCCAAAATCATGCTATTTGATGATGCGCATACTTCGGTCGCATGGCAGCTGCTGTCCCAGCATACCGACATACCGATTGAACGCATTGAGGTTCCCCGCTTAAAATATGACAAGTCTCTGGTGGATACGCATTTGACGGCCGGTGTCTGTCGAGAGTTTTATGCCAATCATGTAGATTCGTTTGTCATCGTTGCCAGCGATTCCGACTATTGGAGCGTCATTTCCACATTGCGGGAAGCCCATTTCCTGGTCATGGTGGAGCACGAGAAATGCAGCGGAAAGCTGAAAGAAGCGCTGGAGCAAAATGATATCTTTTATTGTTATATTGATGATTTTTATTCCGGTATGGGCAAGGATATCAAGCTTACCGTTATGCTTGCGGAGATGAAACGATACCTTGCGGACCATATCAACCTGAATGTAACAGATATGATGGACGAGTTATTCCGCACAACGCGCGCCGTGATGTCAGATACCGAGAAACACCAGTTCTATCAGAAATATGTAAAATCGTTGTCTCTTGTTATTGAAGAAGATGGCACGGTTTCCATACAAATCAAGGGGAAATGACAAATGCTTTACACACCGCACACAAAACGCGCCTTACAGCTTGCCTATCAGGCACATCATGGGCAAGTAGATAAGAATGGACTTCCCTATATTCACCATCCGCTCCATATCGCAGAGCAAATGCCGGACGAAGCGACAACCATTGCCGCCCTGCTGCATGATACGTTGGAAGATACCAGCTTCACCCTAGCAGATTTGCAGGCAGAGAGTTTTCCGGCAGATGCAATCGAAGCAGTTCGCCGCCTCACACACGATCCTGCTGTTCCTTATCTGGAATACATCCGTGGGTTGCGGGACAATCCCATTGCAGTGGCCGTGAAGCTGGCAGATCTTACGCACAATAGTGATCTATCCCGTTTGGATATGGTTACCGAAGCGGATATCCAGCGACGCGAAACATATCAGAAAGCAATTGCGATTTTAAAGACAACGGAAGTTGTCGCGGCCCTGATCTGGGATGGAAACAAATTCATGATCTGCCAACGTCCGGCACATAAGGCGCGCGGTCTGTTGTGGGAATTTGTCGGCGGTAAAGTGGAGCCAGGAGAAATCAAGCAACAGGCGCTTATCCGCGAGTGTCAGGAAGAGCTAGCCGTACATATCGCTGTGCAGGATGTGTTCATGGATGTCACACATTATTACCCCGACTTGACCGTACATCTGACTCTGTTCCATGTCGAAATCGTGCAAGGTACGCCACAGCGGTTGGAGCACCATGATATCCGTTGGATTACACCACAAGAGGTGGATGACTATCCCTTCTGCCCTGCTGATATCGAAATTCTGAAAGAAATCAAACGACGCTTTACATAACATCACCTATGGTATACCTATCTTCTTTTTATTTTCCTGATGATGACACGGAAAACAGCTTTTTCTGCGGCGAAAAGCACACGTGCTACGACTCCTTTTACCCATTTCAGGTTTTCACCAGAAACCAATTGACACAGCTGGATTTTGAGCCGATTACCATATTGTATGGCGGCAATGGCTCCGGAAAAACGACTGCGCTCAACGTCATTGCGCAAAAGCTTGGGGTAGAGCGCGATACATTGTATAACCGATCCAATTTCTTTGAGACCTACACGGAATTGTGTGATTACCGCCTCCATCGCCGCATCCCAGCCCACAGCTGCATTATCACCAGCGACGACGTGTTTGATTCCATGCTGAACCTGCGGGCCATCAACAGTGGGATTGACATCCAGCGGGAACACCTGTTTCAGGAATATCAGGATAACAAATATGCCTCGTTCCGCATGGAATCGCTTGCTGATTATGAACGACTCAAGCGCGTCAATACATCCCGGCGCACATCACAGTCTCGGTACACCAGAAAATATCTCATGGATAACATACGGGAGCGTTCTAACGGCGAAAACGCTTTTCAGTACTTCTGCGAGAAGATCACAGAAGACGGATTCTATCTTCTGGATGAACCGGAAAACAGCCTGTCGCCGGAACACCAACTGGAATTGGCGCAGTTTTTGGCAGATTCCGCACGCTTTTACCGTTGTCAGTTTATTATTGCGACCCATTCCCCGCTGCTGCTTGCCATGGATCGTGCAAAAATCTATGATCTGGATGAAAATCCAGCCACAGTAAAAACGTGGACCGAGCTTCCCAATGTCCGAGTCTATTACGATTTTTTCAAGCAGCATCAACAGGCGTTTCTATAGATGGTTATTTAATAATAAAGGACAATATCCTCAAATCCATAACCTTCCGCCGCCATCAGCAGTATTGAATCTATCCTATTTTGGAAATACAAATCACCTTAAAAGCAAATGTTGATGATGGAGTAAAATTCAGACATTGCTCTCTCCATTTCCTTGCTGACAGCTGCCCAGGGCTGTACAAGGAAATGGAGGGAGCTTTTTCTTGGAACATTGGTTTGTAGCATGAAGTATAAAATTTTACAGACGGAAAATTCGTCTTTCAACTGGTTAAAATGCACGAAAAAACCGTCAAATCTTACGAAATGACGGTTTATAGTGGTTGATAGACAGAATTTGAACCTAAAATCTTCAGGCTGTGAACGAATTTATCTCATATTTTCAATTTAAAGTATTTTAGGGTTGTTTTCGCTTGTCTTTATACATACGTGCTAAGTGATAAATGTTGATTACGACAAGGCAGAAATTCATCAATGCGGTTGGATAAGACTGAATGATCCATGCATATACGGTAAAAATACCGGCGCCAATGGAGTTAACAACTCTTAGCCTAATCACAGAAGTCATCAGCATGGATACCACAACCAAAATGGAACCCACATAACCGACCAATTCAATCATCATAGTATTCATTTATCAGCCCTCTTTTTATAAAAATGACATTCAAAATTTTGTTAAACGATTTTTTCAAGGATCGAGTAACCAATCGTTCCTTCCGGCATTGGGACTTCAAAATTATCCGCAATCGTCGCACCAATCACGGCAAAGGTTTCCATTTCCTCCAGCTTACCATTTCCGTTCATCATCGGTGAATATACGATAAGCGGCACGTGTTCGCGTGTATGATCCGTTCCTGTATGGGTCGGGTCATTTCCATGATCGGCTGTGATCATCAACAGGTCATCTTTCTGTAGCAACGAAAGCAATTCCCCCAATTTCGTGTCAAACATTTCAATTTCCCGTGCATATCCCTTCGGATTGCGCCGATGCCCCCAAAGCGCGTCAAAGTCAACCAGATTTACATAGCAAAGCCCTGTGAAGTCCCTCTTTGCAATTTCAATTGTCTGCTCCATGCCATGTACCGAACTCTTCGATTTGTTGGATTCGGTAAGACCTTCCCCATCAAAAATATCAAAAATCTTACCAACGGAGATCACATCCAGCCCCGCATCTTGCAATGCATTCAATGCGGTCTTCCCATATGGCTTGAGCGCATAGTCATGCCGGTTACTTGTCCGCTGAAATTCCCCTTTTTTCTTTCCAACATAGGGCCTGGCTATGACTCGTCCAACCTTCCATTCGTCCTTCATTGTAATCTCTCTGGCAATTTCACAGCAGCGGTATAATTCATCCAGGCCGAAGGTCTCTTCATTTCCGCAAATCTGTAGAACAGAATCCGCAGAAGTGTACACAATCATATGCCCTGTCGCAATTTCTTCTTCTGCAAGCTCCTCCAGAATTTCGGTTCCACTGGCACTTTTATTTCCAATAATCACACGGCCAGTTCTCGCAGACAGCTCATCCAGAAGTTCTTTGGGAAATCCATGTTCCGTAAAGGTTTTGAATGGCTTTGTGATATGAAGCCCCATCATTTCCCAGTGCCCCGTCATAGTGTCTTTTCCGGTGCTTGCTTCTTTTAACCTGGTATAATATCCTTTCGGCTTGTCTACTGGGGCAACCTGTACCAGAGGGTGAAGGTTCGCCATTCCCAGCTCCTGCAGGTTGGGGATATGAAATTCCTTTACAGACGCCGATATATGCCCCAATGTATCCGTGCCGGCATCACCATACTCTGCTGCATCCGGAAGCGCCCCAACCCCAAGGGAATCCATTACAATTACAAAAACACGTTTATACTTTTTCAACTTTTTCCATCTCCTTTATACGCCAAAAGTATCGGATCATATTACATCTGTGCGCCAAAACCCGCTGGACAAGAGGGCTATTATGGTCAAAATCAAAGCCGTGATACGATCCCGAAATGATATTGACTTCTATAAGACTTCCTTGTTTTTTGAGTTTCTCTGCATAAGCAATGCCTTCATCGCACAAGATATCTATCTCTTGTGGTTCTACGTAAGCGGGCGGCAGTCCGGTAAAATCCTCCATGTTCAACGGCGCTGCCAGTTTTATACTGTCAGCATCGGCACCCTTTAAGTACAATTCCCACATATAGGCGTTTGATTTCTTCGGCCAGACAGCATCACGATACAGATCCACAGAGATATGTCGTTCGGAATAGCAGTCTGTCACCGGATAAATCAGCATCTGACCCGCCGCCTTTGGTATCTTACGATCCCGCATTAAGTGTGTCACACCTGCTGCCAGCGCCGCCCCCGCGCTATCTCCATAGATAATTAGTTTATCCATGTCGATCTGATATTCTTCGACATGCTCCCACATATGCGGCACCAGGCAAAAGCAGTCCTCAATGGTGGTCATGCAGGTTGCCTTGGGCGCATACCGGTACTCCGGCAAAAAGACGCTGCATCCGGTATGCTGCGCATAATATGCCGCATTTTGGAGCATCATTCCCTGAAGCGGCATCATAAAGCCGCCGCCATGATAGTAAATCATACACGGCGCTTTATGAACTGACTCCGTTTTTGGTGTTAAAACATAACAAACGATTTCTGCGCAATCATGCGAACGATATCGAATCTTATCCAGCTTGATATCGTCGGGAGGCACATAATCATTAACCTCTTTTTTTGCCCGCAAAATACTCTGCCGTTCTTTCAATGCAATCAACGGATTTCTTCTGTTGCAATTGATGCTCCCAGCTGGCTGTGCCAGTTCTTCGTTGTAGTGATATTTCTTTTTTCTCACCGTATGTACTCCAAACAAATCAGAAGAACGTAACAATACCTACCATCATAGCGCTCAATACGCTGACTGCGAATCCGCCCAGCATTGCCCGCGGCGCAAGTCTTGCCAATATGGATCTTTTCTCCGGGCACAGAGCGCCGATTGCAGACACACAGATTCCCATGCTTCCCAAATTGGCAAAGCCACTCAGCGCTACCGTCATGACCAGACCAGTGCGATAATCCAGGCTCTTTATGATTGTTCCGAGGTCAGCAAACGCGACAAATTCATTCAGTACCAGCTTGCTGCCCAACAATCTTCCGGCTTCTGTAATGTACTCGCCTTCCATACCCAACATTGCACCCAGAGGAGCAAACAATGTTCCAAGTATTTGCTGAAGCGAGAGCCCGAAAATACCCAGTATGCCATTGATCAGAGCTACAGTTGAAATCATTACCATAATCGTAGATGCAATGGATACAGCAACCTTGAGACCGGTGGAACCGCCTTCGGTCAACGCTGCCAGGACGTTGGCATTATCGCCTTTGTTGTCAATCTGGATGTCGCTGACCTCTGTTACTTCCTCTGTCTGTGGCAACAGGATTTTTGAAATCAGGATGCTACCAAAAGGAACCATAACGCTGGCAACGAGGAGGTATTCCATAGGAATGCCAAGCCCGACATAGCCGCCCAGTACGTTAGCGGACATACTCCCCATGCCGGATACCAGAACGACCATGATTTCACTATCCGTCATCCGATTGAGATATTTGCTGATTAAAATCGGGCTATCCGACTGTCCCAAAAACATATTGGCAGTAGCGACAAAGGTCTCTACCTGCGAGGTGCCCATGAGTTTGCCGACAAATTTTCCTACATATTTAATGACAACGCTCAAAATACCCACATAGTACAGCACATTAAACAGTGCGGATACAAAAATAATAACAGCAAAGGTCTGTATTGCCATGATGGATCCTGTCGGCGCTGTCGGATCGCTCAAGCTGCCAAACACAAATGCAATACCGTCATTGGCATAGGACAATACCTTTGTTATAGCATCGGATATGACGGAAATAACGGCTCTACCCGCCGGTATTTTGACAAGAATAAATGCTACAATCAGTTCAATAACAATGCCTTTTCCGATGATCTTGATCTGAACGTCTCTTTTTTTATAGGACAACAGCCACATCAGAAACAAAATGACAAAAACGCCCAAAATATTCAGCAGCAGTTTCACGAATTATCCCTCCTGTTTGATTGATCGGCATGCATGACGTTTCCGTTCCGTATAGAAAACCGCATTCCATCTCGGCTCCGCAATACTTCAAAGAAATTTTTATGCGAAAATACATTGAAATTGGCGGGCTTGCCGACTGCAATGCCATATCGCTCTGGATCGAGATGCAAGGTACGGGCGCCATTGTATGTAATAATACGATAAGAATCATTCAGCTCATGATATCCCATCATATGGCACAGATGCAGCCCCATAGATAGCACTTCTACCATATCGCCGCTGCCAAGCGGATAAAACGGGTCGTAGATATCATCATGTCCCAAAGAAACATTGATGCCGTTTTCCAGCAATTCCTTCATCCTGGTAATGCCTCTTCTTTTCGGATAGGTATCAAATCTGCCTTGTAGATTGACATTCACCAGCGGGTTTGCAATAATGTTGATTCCGCTCATGCCCAACACCCGGAACAGCTTGTTGCAGTACGCATTGTTATAGGAATGCATTGCGGTTGTATGACTCGCGGAAACCTTGTTTCCCATGCCGGTTTCATATGCTTCCGCTGCAAGAACTTCCAAAAACCGCGATTGATCGTCGTCGATCTCATCGCAATGCATATCGACCAGCTTGTCATATTTCTGTGCCAGCTCCACAACATACCGGATACTTTGGTCGCCGTGGTCTCTTGTCAACTCGAAGTGTGGAATTCCGCCGATGACGTCCGCACCCATGCGTACAGCTTCTTCCAGATTGTTGCGAACTTTTTCTGATGTGAGAACGCCGTCTTGCGGAAACGCCACCAACTGGATGTCAATATCGTCCGCGACTTTCTCCTTTAATTCCAACAAAGCGGTAAAAGCCGTAAGATCATTGGAAATATCTACATGCGACCGCACGTACTGTACGCCTTTGTTTCGGTACAGCTGCAACGTGCGCAATGCTCGTTCCTGTACTTCATCCTTGTCCAGATTCTTTCGATATTCGCTCCATACCCGGATACCTTCAAACAGCGTGCCGGAAGTATTTGGACCTGTGGCATCCAAGCTCAAGCAGGTATCCAAATGCACATGACAATCCACAAAAGGGGGCAGCGCAAGACCGCCCTGCCCTTTTATGGTTTCTTCTCTCTCGAAAATGGGAAGATTTTCGCCGATTTCGCAGATGACGCCGTGTTCGATTCTGATATCTGAGACAGCATCTGCGTTTTCAATCCTTACATTTTGAATAAGCATTTTCTCTTAACCTCTCAAGGAAATCGTTCAGGCGATTTCCAGTGCAATTTCCATCATTGTGTTGAAGGTCGTCTGTCTTTCTGCGGAAGTTGTTTCTTCTCCCGTCACAATGCTGTCAGAAATTGTGCAGATAGCCAGTGCATTCTTTCCTGCTCGCGCTGCTGTCATATACAGTCCAGCTGTTTCCATCTCGACTGCCAACGCGCCCATCTTTGCCCATGTCATCGTAGAGCCGGACTCATCGTAAAAAGCATCATGGGAGTATACATTGCCTACTTCAAAATGCAGCCCTTCGCGCTTTTCCGCTTCCGCTACCGCCTTGTGAAGCAGCTCATACGATGCAATCGGAGCGAAGCTGCCCGGCAGACGGAACTGGCTGGCAAAATTGGTATCCGTGCATGCACCCATCGCAATGACGATATCTTTTACATTCAACTTTTCAGACATGGAGCATGCTGTTCCGATGCGGATGATATTTTCTACATCGTAGCCGTGGAACAGTTCGTAAGAATAAATGCCCATAGACGGCATTCCCATTCCGCTTGCCATGACAGACACTTCTTTGCCCTTATACGTTCCTGTGAACCCATACATTCCGCGTACCTGGTTGACCATCCGCGCATTTTCCAGATACGTTTCTGCAATAAATTTTGCACGCAGCGGATCACCCGGCATCAGGACAGTCTTTGCAAAATCACCTTTTTTTGCTTCAATATGAGGGGTTGGAATTACTAAACTCATTTTCAATCACCTTTGTACCTTTCTCTTCTTTTATGGTATACTATAGTTGGGAATATCCATATCCATTCTACTGTATTACTTCCCCATGTCGGAAAGAAGAAAGATCGCTCTTTCCTTTTGAAAGGAGACTCTTTGCCATGAAAGATCTGAATACGTATTATCCCCAAATGTACAACTGGTTTACCGAAATTCCAAAAACGGAAGTGGACAACCTCGTGATACGGGAATTTGAAGCAGGTGAAGATCTGGCCTTAAAGGGTCATCTCTTTCAATACATTTTTATTGTGCTAGATGGCATATGCAATGTAATAAACCAGTTGGACAACGGTACCGAAATCATTACCCTGAAACTGACGCTCGGGGATGTGGTCGGCGCTTCAGAAAGCATTTTAAACAGCCTGAAATATATTGCTTCCGTAAAAGCATGCACTTCCGTCATCGTTGCTGAAGTGGATAATCGTACGTTCCAGCACTGGCTGAGTACCTATCCTTGCTTCGTGAATTTTGTCCTGAAAAATCTGGTAACCCGCCTTCACTATACCGCTGATTTTTCTGCGAATTGCCAGACCAGCGCACCGAAAATCAACTTGGCAAAGTATTTTATAGACCGGTATAATGTGGAACTCACCTCCTTATCGCCCCAATACCATGGATCTATTAAAATACGGGAAACGCATGAAATGATCGGCAATTTCCTCGGCATCAGTCCCCGCACAGTTGAACGCCATATTCGTGCGTTAAAAGCAGACGGATTTGTCAGTATAGAGAAAGGAAAAGTTTACATTTCGCCTTCACAATACCAAAATCTTCTGAACCTCGTAACTTCAAATCTGTAAAGATTATAATAAAAGCACACCGAAATAAAAACGTCATTTGTCGGGAAATCTTCATTCTTTTTTCAAAAATTGGACTTCATTTTTGTATTATTTGCACAAATCCACTCCATGCTCAAAAAATACAATCATCAAATCCCTGCATGCACAGATGACGATTTGGCTCAACTGAATTTATTGGCAGAAGCACGCTTGGAGCAATTACTATCAAAATCTCCGTTCTGAATAATCTCTCAAGCAAAAAACAGCTCTTGGATCATCCAAACGTCCAAGGGCTGTTTTTCCATACTTTTCTAATGCTTTCTTGTAACTCGGTTGTCCCATCTTTGCCCATACATCATAAGAGTTTTCTCCCAGATTTCGTCCAATCGAATGGGTTTCAACCGAATACTCTCCATCCTCTAGATTTTTTAATTCAAAACGGCGTAACCTGTCTTTCCCCTTTTCTATTTTTAAGCAAAAGTTGAAGGATACACTACTTCTGTTATAGTGTATCCTCACTTATTTTCATTATTTTGTTGTTACCGTCACAGTATATTCATGTGTCGATTCCCCATCCGGAGCCGTAGCAACAATAGAAATAACAGTGTCTGCTTCATCCAGAGCAATCGTTATCGCTTCCCCAGAATTGACCGGCTGGCCATTTACCTGGATGGTAGCATCCGATGCACAAGCTGTTGGAACCAGTTCTATCTCTTCAGTGCCGCTTGGAACCTGCGCAGTAAAGTCTGAGGTTTCCTTACGTACAGGTTTTGTCCCGTCCGATGGATAATCCCAGTTTATGTTAACTCCAAACGCTTCATCTTCCCACAACAAGTTTCCTTTTGTTCCCGGCAGATGTACAGAAAGATTGCAAAGATCTGCAAGTTTGTCTTGATTTCCATCACGATATCCATCCGATAAATAGTTTTCCAGATTGACATTGACTGCCGCCCAGTTGACATCTTCCAAACGCTCTCCAACAACCGATGTCATCGTGTTCTCTTCCAAACCTTCCAAAGAATTCAGCGGCGTGTGCAGCCCTTCCGTACCATTATCAATGACTTGCTGAACAGCCTGCTTCAAATTATCGATATACTCTGTACCAAGCAAAGCGACATCATTATGCCCGGTCATGATAACTTTGACCTCACCCAATGTGTCTAGGCGCTCCAGGGCAACTGCAAGGCTGGCTTGGTAAACATCCATCGGGTCTGCAAAGAAGGTCGACGTCATATCTCCGAACTGCATCCACAACGAATCTGCACGATGCGCTCTGTTATTGCCAATCTGATCCGTGGAAAACAGATATCCAGTTTCCTGATCGTACAGCATAATACCTGCAACCTGATGTCCTGGGAGCTCAATAATATCATATTGTTTATCGCCCAAATCAAGAACATCTCCATTGGAAAGGGTTTTCAGCTGAGCATCATACGCTTCACTCGCTTCGTCTTCACTAGAAAACATACCAGATTCAACGCCGAACTGAAGTACATATTCTCTGAGCACTTCAATGCCTCTCTCATTGACATACACAGCTCCGCCAAGCGCTTTATTTTCTTCGCACAAAAACTGATGTGTCATCTGGACATGGTCTGGATGCGGATGTGCAATGACCAAATCAATCGGCTTATCCTCGCCGACGATTTCCCGTGCCGTTTCATATAGATTGCCCTGATCTTCTGCATCAAAATAGCCCGCATCGATTACCATCGCACGCTCCGAACCTTCGAGCAGATACATTTTGTCATTATCATAATCCTGAATTAATGTAACATCCGAAACCTCATTGCCTTCCGAATCAACTGGAGCGCTGACCTTCAAATCATGATGCGGATGGCTTGTAACGGTATAATTCCAATTGGCTACATCACTTGTTTCGCCGTCTTTGACAGCAATGGCCTTGATATTATACACTTGTTCGACATCGCCTTCCGAGCTTGCTTCCGGCTGCGTCAGCATAATAAGCTGATATTGTTCATATTCAAACTTTTGGCTGTCAGTGGTTGGCGTTTCTGCGGCATCCTCTCCTTCTGCGACCTCATAATAAATATCCGCGTCGTCATCTGCGGTCAAGGTTACATAATATGTCTGATCATATTCAAATACGCCCAGGCTTGTTGAGCTTTCTTCTCCCTCTGGCAGCGGATATGCCTGCGGAGCGGTGATGCTTGTCGTCTGCTCTTCCGCATCACCATTTGCATTCGTCTCTGATGAGCTACCACAGCCGGCAACAGTAGCAATTACCATAGCTCCAGTAAGCATGAAGGCAAATAATCGTTCTTTCTTTTTCATTTTTGCTCCTCCTTGGTTTGATAATGCTATTATACTGTTACTTCCATTTTCAAAATATACGGACTCGTACTTGGAAATTATAAAAACAGAACCTTTATTAAAAATATTTTTGTTTTTACGGGAACAACCCAATAAAATATTGAAATCTTTCAAAAAAATATCAATATTTTGAATCCTTGCGACAATATATCTCTGTACTGCTTCTATATTGTCCACATCTCCATTGCCTTCGGCAAGAACACGCCCAAGACTTTTCCTCTTCCAATGTTCTATTAAGATGGTTATTCTCTATAATCCTTTATCCTAATGATTGCGTTAACAGCCCCATCACGCATATCTTCTTATATTCAATAGAAAAGCTGTGCTGCCAGCATATATGTTGACAGCACAGCTTTTATTTTTTTATGATAACTTTTTATCCCTTGATATTGGCGCAGACAATAGCGCCCATCTCCGAGGTGGACAAAACTGTCTCACCCGGTTTTGCGATATCCGCGGTGCGGTGCCCATCGTTCAGCGCCTTTTCTACTGCTGCTTCGATGCAATCAGCCTCTTCACCCAGGCCGAAGGAATACCGCAGCATCATCGCACAAGACAAGATGGTTGCAATCGGGTTTGCAATCCCCTTGCCTGCGATGTCCGGTGCAGAACCGTGGATCGGCTCATACATGCCCAGCTTGGTTTCACCGATGGAAGCAGACGGCAGCATACCGATCGAACCGGTAATCATGCTCGCTTCATCGGACAGGATGTCGCCGAACAGGTTGCCGGTCACAATGACATCAAACTGGCCCGGATTGCGCACCAGCTGCATTGCCGCATTATCCACGTACATATCCTGGTATTCCACTTCCGGATATTCTTCTTTCAGCTTATGCATCGTTTCGCGCCATACGCGGGAGGTTTCCAGAACGTTTGCCTTATCGACGGAAACCAGCTTTTTGCCGCGCTTCATTGCCATATCAAAGCCGCGACGGCCAATGCGTTCCACTTCTGTGACAGAATAGTTCATATCGTCCCAGCCAGTCTCGCCCAGCTCGCTGTCGCGGCGGCCGCGTTTGCCAAAATAAACGTCGCCGGTCAGCTCGCGGCAAACCAGGATGTCAAAACCGTCGCCGATGATTTCTTCCTTGATCGGGCACGCATCGGACAGTGCAGCATGCATCTGTGCCGGACGCAGATTGACGAACAGGCCAAGTCCGGAGCGCAGTCCGAGCAGAGCGCGCTCTGGACGCTTATCGGACGGAACATTGTCCCACTTCGGGCCGCCTACTGCGCCCAAAAGGACGGAATCGGAAGCCTTACAGATATCCAGTGTCTCCTGCGGCAGCGGAATACCAAACTTGTCAATGGCATTTCCTCCCGCATAGCATTCCGTGTACTGGAAGGTATGTCCAAACTTTTGGCCGACAACGTCCAGCGCTTTCATAGCTTCGGTCACAATTTCCGGGCCGATGCCATCGCCCTTGATGACTGCAATATTGTACTGCATTACTTGTTATCCTCCCTTTCCTTCAGGCTCTTCAGCAGGCCGCCTGCGGAAATAATATTCTGCAAAAACGGCGGGAATGCAGCTGCCTGGAAGGTTTCTCCGGTGGTAATATCGGTGATGATACCGGTATCAAAATCGACCTCGACCTCATCGCCTGCGCTGATAGCGTTTGCTGCCGCTTCACTCTCCATGATCGGCAGGCCGATGTTAATAGAAGAGCGATAGAAAATGCGCGCGAAGGAGGATGCAATCACACAGGAAATGCCGTTGTCACGGATTACCTGCGGCGCGTGCTCACGGGAAGAGCCACAGCCAAAGTTTTTGGTTGCTACCATGATATCGCCCTTTTTCACGTTCTTGACGAACTCGGTGTCAATATCCTCCATGCAGTGTGTTGCCAATTCTACCGGATCTGCAATGTTTAAGTAGCGCGCCGGAATGATAACGTCGGTATCCACGTTATCGCCATATTTAAAAACAGAACCTCTTGCCTTCATGATTCAAACTCCTCCTTAGTCTTCCAGCTCAGCCGGGTCGGTGATATAACCGGTGATTGCAGATGCTGCAGCAACCGCCGGGTTTGCCAGATAAATTTCAGAAGAAACATGTCCCATACGTCCGACAAAGTTGCGGTTGGTTGTAGAAACCGCCTTTTCGCCGTGCGCCAGGATACCCATATGACCACCGAGGCACGGGCCGCAGGTCGGTGTGGACAGAATTGCGCCTGCTTCCACAAAAATCTTTGCCAGACCCTCTTCAATGCACTGCAAGTAAATCGACTGCGTGGCCGGAATGATAATGGTACGGACGTCCTTCTTGACCTTTCTTCCCTTCAGGATGGCAGCTGCATCACGCATATCCTGAATACGTCCATTGGTGCAGGAGCCAATGACCGACTGCTGGATTTCGATCTTGCCCAGCTCATCCACGGTCTTTGTGTTCTCCGGCAGGTGCGGACATGCAACAGTTGGACGAAGCTCGGACAGATTGATGGTATATTCCTCGTCGTACGGAGCGTCAGCATCTGCCGTAAACTCAGTGACTTCACGATCAATGCGATCCTTGATGTATGCGCGGGTCTTATCATCTACCGGGAAAATGCCGTTCTTTGCGCCTGCTTCAATCGCCATGTTGCAAATCGTAAAACGGTCGTCCATGCTCAGTGACGCAATGCCCTCGCCGGTAAACTCCATGGAACGGTACAGCGCGCCGTCGACACCAATTTTGCCGATGATGTGCAGGATGACATCTTTGCCGGAAACATACTTCGGCAGGGAGCCTGTCAAAGTAAATTTGATGGCGGACGGTACGCGGAACCATGCCTTGCCGGTCGCCATGCCGGCTGCCAGGTCGGTCGAACCAACACCCGTGGAAAACGCGCCCAGCGCACCGTACGTACACGTGTGGGAATCTGCGCCGATAATCAGTTCTCCCGGTCCGACCAGGCCCTTTTCCGGCAGAAGCGCATGTTCAATACCCATCTGTCCGACATCAAAGAAATTGACAATTTCATGCTTATTGGAAAAATCACGGCAAGTCAGGCACTGCTCCGCGGACTTAATGTCCTTGTTCGGTGCAAAGTGATCCATAACCAGCGTAACCTTTGTTTTGTCAAATACGTGCTCAAAACCAGCCTTTTCCATCTCGCGGATGGCAACTGGCCCGGTGATATCATTTGCGAGCGTCAGGTCCAAGTTTGCTTCGATCAGCTGGCCTGCCGTTACGCTTTCGAGTCCTGCATGGCTTGCGAGAATCTTCTGTGTCATTGTCATTGCCATAGGTGATGAACCTCCTCTATGTCCGTATGAAGCTCTGCCCGCATAACAGCATACGGGCAGAGCCTTTCATTTAATCGTTGAGATATTTGTTGACGCCGTTGATGTACGCCTTGATGGATGCTTCTACGATATCGACGGAAACGCCGCGGCCCGTAATAACCTCCTGTGCGTTGTCGCCAATGACCATCTTGACAATCGCTTCGCTCTGTGCGTCCTGACCGTCTGTCAGTGCGCGCAGCTGGTAATCCTGCAGCTGGACCTTCAGGCCGGTGATCTTATCCACTGCTGCGAACGATGCATTGATTGGACCATCGCTCAGCGCTGCGCGCTCAAATTCTTCGTCGCCCTTTGTCATCTTGATAACTGCTGTGGTGCTGATGGTATTACCGCTGTTGATGACGTACTGCTTGAGGTTGTAACGGACTGGGCCGGATACCGGAACCACACCGATCAGCGCTTCCAGGTCACGGTCCTTGATGACCTTCTTCTTGTCTGCCAACGCCTTGAACTTCTGGAACAGCTTATCGATCTTCTCCTTGCTCAGCGTATAGCCCAGATCGTTCAGACGTGCCTCAAACGCATGCCGTCCGGAGTGCTTGCCCAGAACAATCGCATTCTGCGGGATACCAACCGATTCCGGCGTCATGATTTCGTAGGTGCTCTTGTTGTTCATAACACCATGCTGATGGATGCCAGACTCATGCGCGAATGCATTTGCGCCGACAATCGGCTTGGTCGGCGCCACCGGGACGCCGGTAATTGTCTGGATCATACGGCTGGAACGGTAAATCTGCGTGGAGTCCACACGGGTTTCCGCATCAAAATAATCCTTGCGCGTCTTGAGCGCCATAACAATTTCTTCCAGGGAAGCATTGCCGGCGCGCTCGCCGATTCCGTTGATGGTGCATTCTACCTGGCCGATACCAGCCTCTACGCCTGCTAAGGAATTTGCAACCGCCATGCCCAGATCATTATGGTTATGGCAAGACAGGATGATGTTATCTACACCGTCAACGTGTTCACGAATATAGCGGATCAGAGCTGCATATTCGCCCGGTGTCAGATAACCGGTCGTGTCCGGAATATTGACGGTGGTGGCACCGCTCTTGATGGCAACATCAACAACGCGGCACAGGAAATCCCAATCCGAACGGGTTGCATCCTCTGCGGAAAATTCAACATTTTCCAGGTACTTCTTGGTATATGCTACATGATGGCGCACGCTCTCCAGCACCTGCTCCGGCGTCATCTTCAGCTTATACTCCATATGGATCGGAGACGTTGCCAAAAATACGTGGATGCGCGGATCTGCTGCATTTTTCACAGCACCCCATGCCGCGTCAATGTCCTTCTCAACACAGCGGGCCAGCGAGCATATCGTAGAATTTTTCACGGTGTGTGCAATCGAAGAAATTGCGGCCGCATCGCCTGGAGAGGCAATGGCAAAGCCAGCCTCAATGATATCAACGCCCAGCGTTTCCAGCTGCCGCGCAACCTCAATTTTTTCGCTGAGATTCATGCTGCATCCAGGGGATTGCTCACCATCCCGCAGTGTGGTGTCAAAAATCTTAATTTGCTTTGACATAACGATTTATCCTCCGTAAAATGTATTTACTGGTTTACTGAGCCAGTGTCGCAGGCATAAAAAAAGCCTTCATCTCGCCAAACTAACTTTGGAAACAGAGACGAAAGCAAACTTCCGCGGTACCACTCTACTTGCTGCTTCTCCTCCTGAAAAGCAACCGCTCAACGCATCCAGCAATGCGCTTCCCTTGTAACGGTGGGACATCCGTTCCGACCTAATCCGGATCGCTCCATTTCAGCGGACTGTTCCAAGGTGAGTTTCACTGCTGAACGACGCTGCCTTGCACCACCCGGCAGCTCTCTGAAGACGGCTTGCAGTTACTTGACCTCTTCATCACATTTCAAATATTGATACTTATTATATGACTGATTCCGACGCCTGTCAAGGGAAATGCGGAAATTTTACAGAAGATTTTTAGCCTGTGGAGCCACGTCCGCCATGCACCCTATCGAACGTTAAAAAACCTCTTGACATCCTGTCTTTTTTGCATTATACTAAGTTCAAATTAAAATTATTGTATTGCGATGACGGAGAAAAGTAGATCCGTATCGATTCATCAGGGAGAGTAAGCCGCGACTGAAAGCTTGCTTTGAATCGGACGAATGGAAGTTCCCTCCTGAGCTTTTGCGTTGAACAATAGTAGGCGCAGACGGTTGCCTCCGTTAGAAGGCTAGAATATCGGGCTTCCCGGCCCCGTATTTGAATGAAGTGCGGCATAAGTGCCGAATTTGGGTGGTACCACGGAACGTTTGTCTTTCG
>JAUNIY010000203.1 GCA_030523305.1 Eubacteriales bacterium | reverse complement strand
CAATCTTTACAGGCAATGCCGGTGGAGCATGGGACAATGCGAAAAAATATGTTGAGACCGGTGCGATAGAAGGACATGGAAAAGGCTCTGAAGCGCATAAGGCAGCTGTTGTCGGTGACACCGTAGGCGATCCGTTGAAGGATACGGTGGGCCCATGCCTCGATATCTTTATCAAAATTATGGCCAATATCTCACTTGTCACAGTGTCCATTTTCAGCCAATACAATTTGTGGAATTGGATTATGAGCCTGCTGTCATAACGAAAAATAGCGGTATAGTATTTGCGACGTACTATACCGCTATCTTTATTTTTGGTTTTGCTGGCGGATGGCATTTGCAATCTGTTGATTCACTTGATCGACTTCCTCACGGAATGCGCGCGCGGAAAGTCGTTGCGCGCCATGCGCCAAAATAATAATTTGTTCGAGTCCATCCGAGGTTGCGACACGCACATTGCGGCGACCGCTGATTTCATACGAAACCTTTTCAATGAACATGTCCGCAGTTTCCGCCTGCTTGGTATACACAACATGGATGTTGTGATAGCTGTCTATGAGACCAGAGCGTCCCGGTACGCGATACGCATCAAAGACTAGGATCAATTCACAACGCCGGTACGCTTGATAATTGCAAAGCATATCCATGAGGGTTTGTCTTGCTGCATCCAAATTGTCCTTTGCCAGTGCGTTCAAATCCTCCCAAGCAAAAATAATGTTGTAACCGTCTACCAGCAAGTAATCCTTCGCCGGTTCCAACTGCCGCAGCACTTCTTTGGGGTGTTCATACCGCATGGTGCGAGGGGAATGGAATGCCCGCGGTTGGATCGCTCCATATGTGCGCTCAAAAATTTTCTTCAATTCCTTGTCCAATTCTTGTGGGCTAGTATACGACGCTTTGACTGGACGGGAGATGCGTTTCTGCTCTGGTTCTTTAGGTTGAAGCACGGCGGGAAGGTGCATATGTTGTTCCACCTCATGCCATTTGACAGTATAACCTGCGCCATGCGAGCAGAAAACCGAATCCGGCGTATGTTCGAGATCCGCTTCCGGATTATATGCCGCAGCCGATACCACATCATCCGCATTGTGGCAAGGGCGGTATCCGTCTACTGTCAAAGAGAGTCGTCCAACTCCTTTGGTGTACGCGATCACTTCCATCGGATAGTCTCGCATGGTAGAAACCGGCGCAGTTCCGGTCAGAATTGCATATTCACCGTCGCTTTCCGGCGGGTCAAAATCGCCGCCTCTTGCCTGGATATCCGACATAGCGCGCCCGATACATTGCTGCGGCACTTCCAACCGAAATGCATACCACGGTTCCAACAAGATAGATTCCGCTTTCATCAATCCTTGCCGGATAGCACGGTAGGTTGCCTGCCGAAAATCGCCGCCTTCTGTGTGCTTGGGATGCGCGCGTCCAGTGAGCAGCGTAATACGCATATCGGTGATAGGCGCGCCGGTCAGCACGCCGCGGTGTTCCCGCTCTGCCAAATGTGTTAGGATCAGGCGTTGCCAGTTTCGATCCAACACATCCTCGCTACATACGGTATCAAATTCCAAACCTCTTCCACGTTCTAACGGCTCCAGTAATAAATGTGCTTCCGCATAGTGCCTCAATGGTTCAAAATGTCCAATGCCTTCTACAGGCGCGGCAATCGTTTCCTTATAGACAACATGCCCCGCACAAAACGAAACCTCTATCCCAAAACGTTCTGTAATGATGCTTTTTAAAATCTCCAGTTGGATTTCCCCCATGAGCTGGAGATGGATTTCCTGCAATTGTTCATTCCATACAATATGCAGCTGCGGATCTTCTTCTTCCAACAGCTTCAATTGGCGCAGGGTTGTATGTGTGTCCGCATCTTCCGGCAGCACCATCCGATAGGTTAACACAGGTTCCAATACCGGTGTTATGGACTCTGGCTCCAGCCCCAGCGCATCCCCGGGCTGTGTCTGGGTCAATCCCGTGACAGCGCAAACACAGCCTGCGGGCACAAAATCTGTCATTTGGTATTTCTTGCCGGAATATAGCCGGAGCTGGTCTGCTTTTTCCTCCCATACATCTGCTTGTGCGACGGATAGACCCGCATTGGTTAAATTGGTCTTGACCTTCAATCCGCCTCCGGTAATTTTCATCCAGGTCAATCGCGTTCCCTGCGGATCGCGTGATATCTTATAAACCTTCGCGCCGAATTCCTTAGGATACATCGGCGTGACGGTATAGTCTTCCATGCCGCGCACAAACCATTCCACACCGTCCAGCTTGAGCGCAGAACCAAAATAACATGGAAAAATGTCACGATGGACAATGGCATACTGAAGCTCTTCAAGCGAAAGCATCCCGTTCTGCAAAAAATGTTCCATCATGGTTTCGGAACACAGAGCGGCTTCCTCATCGCGTTCCTCTTGGGCGTATCCTTCAGAAAAATCAATACATCCGTCTCCAAAGCGTCGTTTAAGCTGTTGCAGCACAGTATCATGCTCCGCTGTATCCAAATCCATTTTATTGATAAACAAAAACGTTGGGATTTTGTATTGCGCCAACAACTTCCACAATGTTTCTGTGTGTCCTTGGATACCGTCGCTTCCGCTGATAACCAGGATTGCGTAATCCAATACCTGCAATGTACGTTCCATCTCAGAGGAAAAATCCACATGTCCCGGCGTATCCAACAGCATAAACTGTGTGTGCTCCAGGGATAGGATCGCCTGTTTGGAAAATATGGTAATCCCGCGTTCCCGTTCCAAACGATATGTGTCCAAGAACGCATCTTTATGGTCAACACGGCCCAGTTTTTTCAGGTTTCCACTCACATATAGCATACCTTCGGAAAGCGTTGTCTTTCCTGCGTCTACATGGGCCAGGATACCTACAACCAATCGTTTCATAGCCGATTCTCCTGTTTCAGATTTTATATCAACCTATTATAGCAGAAAAATCCTTTGGATGCGACAGTTTTCATCATCCGATGGTTTGACGGCAATCAATTTTTGAAAAAAACTCTTGCAACCAGCGATATTTTTTAGTATAATATCACTGTTGTGATACCAGGATGGCGCATCGTGTTTGAATTATTTAATTTTATGAATATTTTTCTTGCATCTTGTTGCTAAATCTGATAGAATATAAAAGGTATTCATCTACCATGTTTATATGCCGCTGTGGCGAAATTGGCAGACGCATACGACTCAAAATCGTACGGGAAACCATATGGGTTCGAGTCCCATCAGCGGCACCAAATCAATATGATCCGGACCTATCGGTGATGGGTTCGGATTTTTTCATATATCTGGAAAATAGAGCAAAATAAAAAGTGTTCTTACAGCTTTTCCATGCTATAAGAACACTTGATATGGTCGAGGTGGCGGGACTTGAACCCACGGCCTCTGCGTCCCGAACGCAGCG
>JAUNIY010000031.1 GCA_030523305.1 Eubacteriales bacterium | reverse complement strand
TAAGTCCCAACTGGCTGTTGGGTACTGAAACCCTACACTTATATATTAGGAGGAGGAATACCATTGGGCTTTGAACTTTCCGTGTTAGCGTGGATCCAATTCCATTTGCGCAGCGGCTTTCTTGACGCGGCGATGCCACTGGTTACAAAACTTGGCAACGGCGGCGCAATATGGCTCGGCTGTGCTGTGGTGTTGCTGTTTTTTCCAAAAACAAGAAAAGCTGGTGCGGCGATGGCGGTGGGCCTTGTGCTGGAGGTTCTTTGCTGCAATGTGCTTTTGAAGCCGTTGGTCGCGCGTGTCCGTCCGTGCGATGTGAATACAGCTGTGCAGCTGTTGGTCGCGCGTCCTACGGACTTTTCTTTCCCATCGGGACATACCGGTGCTTCTTTTGCCGCGGTATCCGCGCTGTATTTTAGCAAAAATAAGCTTTGGATACCTGCGTTTGTGTTGGCAATATGCATTGGATTTTCTCGCCTGTATCTATATGTCCATTATCCGTCTGATGTTTTGGCAGGCGCACTTGTTGGGGCGATAGCAGGCTGGGGCGGTTGGAAATTGATTTCGATTGTCCACCCAAAATGGCAGCGACAATGATTATGACAGAAAGGAAGGACAGTTGTGGAAACAGTTATTATTATACCAGCGTATCATCCGGATGAAATACTAAAACAAATTGTCCGCGACAATTGGGAACAAAATAGACTTTCGCTTGTGGTAGACGACGGCAGCGGGGCGGCATATCAAGGGATTTTTGAAGATGTTGGAGAAATGAGTATCGTATTGCATCATGATTCCAACAAAGGGAAGGGAGAAGCGATTAAAACTGCCCTTGCCTATATTGAAACAGAGCTATGGAATTATTCGGTCATTGGAATCATGGATGCAGACGGCCAGCATTTGGTCTCAGATATGGGGCGCCTGCTGGAGGAAGCCAGTGCGCATCCAGGTGCACTCATTCTCGGTGTACGCACCATCGACAAAACTATGCCATGGAAATCAAGAGTAGGTAATTTACTTACCAGAAAAATTTTTTCCACATTGTCTGGTGTGAACGTTTCGGATACGCAGACCGGCATGCGGGCATTTACTTCTGAGCTTTTGCGCGCGATGTTGGACGTTTCTGGACAACGATATGAGTATGAGACCAATGTCCTTTTGATGTGTGCCAAAGAGAAGATTGCGATACGGGAAGTACCGATTGAAACGATCTATCATGACAAAGAGAATAGCTGCTCCCATTTCCGTAAGGTAAGAGATTCCCTACGGATATATAAGGATCTTTTGAAATTCGTGCTTTCCTCCTTTTCTAGCTTTGTGTTGGATTACATGTTATTTTTCCTGCTTACGTTGCTGCTGCCCAAAACAGCATGGGCGTTGGCATGCAGCAACATAGGAGCCAGAATGGTGAGCGCACTGTATAATTACTGGATGAACTGCAACGTTGTATTCCATCAAAAGGGGTCGCTGCGTACTTTGGCTGGATATGTTTGTTTGGCTGCCAGCATTTTGGTGTTAAACCATGTCATACTTCACAGCTTTGTTTTTATTGTCGGGATTCCAGTATATCCAGCCAAATTGTTGACGGAGTTGCTTCTTTTTGTCATAAGTTGGATGGTACAAAACAAGCTGATTTTTCGTGCAGCCGAAAAAATAGCGCATAAGAGGAAGGATATGGCCTTATATGAGAAAAGAAATTTTGCTGCTGATCGGTGATGTGGCAATTGCAGCGCTTGTGATACTGGGAATGTTGGGATATGATAATGTGCTGCCGCAAAAGCATGTTGCCGCAAAGCCGATGGCCGGTGCCGCTGTGGTGAGACAGGAGGCGGGCCCTTCGCAGCAAGCGGGAAGTGTATCGACGGAAACCGACGAATTGATCCAAACCAAGGTAAAATTGGATGGGACGGATTGGCATGAAAAGTTTGCAGATCGATTTACGGATGCGGTCGTTGTCACAGATACCTCATATACCAGCCCCAATGTATCGATTCGGTGGACCCACGGGCAGTATGACAGCGCGATTTTTGATACGACTTTCGGGGGCGAGCAAAAGACGTATGGGACCAAGATATCGTATTTCTTAGCCGATATCTATGTGGGGGATATTACCTGTATTCAAACGGGTTTTGCAGACGATATGTATGGCGTTGGATATGCAGAAAAGCTTTCGGATATGTCTGAGCGGATGCAGTCTGTTGTTGCAGTCAACGGAGACTCTTACAACAATAACCGGCATCAGGACAATGGGACCATCATACGAAATGGGACGATCTATCGTGCACAGAATACAGATATGGAGACCTGCGTACTCAATTGGGATGGCTCGATGGACATTTATCAGCCGGGGGAGCTGGATACGCAGCAGCTCATAGAAAAAGGCGCTTATCAGAGTTGGATATTCGGCCCCAGCTTGCTGGATGAAAATGGAAAAGCAAAATCGACCTTTTTGACATGGGACTATATTCGAAAATCCCATCCAAGGACAGCCATCGGCTATTATGAACCAGGCCACTATTGTTTGCTTGTGGTAGACGGAAGGCAGTCTAATTCCAGAGGGATGTTCCTGGACGAAATGGCAGCTCTTTTTGAAAGCCTGGGATGCAAAGCGGCATATAATCTGGACGGAGGACGCTGCTCGTTCATGACCAAGGCCAACCAAGTCATCAATCATCCATATAAGCCAGAACATGAGGTGCCGGACGGTATTTTTGTTGGGGAGGGATGGCATTGAAACAGGTAAAAACAATCGAAACGATCTTGATCCATATCTGTTTGATTTGCAGTTTGGTCATACTGACCGTTTGTGTGTTGGATTGGTACAATCCATATATGGATTATATGGGACACATGATGTGGGTTTTATATACGTTGTGTTTTTGCTCGATCTTGTTGGGTGTCCTTTTCACGTGGACAGAAGGAGCTGCACGTGGCAAAAGAAAATTTCCGAAATAATTTGATTTCATCATTTGAAAGAAAGGTAGTTACCTTGGAGGAGAAAATATGATACAGACAATGATACATGGCTTGATGATGGCCTTGGCAGACAGTGTTCCCGGTGTTTCTGGCGGAACAATCGCTTTTATCATGGGGTTTTACGAACAATTTCTCACTGCAATACAGCAGTTTTTTGGAAAAGATCGATCCCGGCGAAATGATGCAACCCGTTACCTCATCAAGTTTGCAATGGGATGGTGTGCGGGAATGGGCGCTTCCGTCTTGCTCCTATCCCATGTGTTTGAAAGCAATATTTACTTTATGAGTTCCCTGTTTTTGGGGCTTACCGTTTCGGCCATTCCGTTTATCATTTATGAGGAACAGGATTCCCTGAAAGGAAAATACCACCATCTGATTTTTACCCTTCTGGGTGTTGTATTGGTGGTTTCGCTCACTGCGCTTCGGGCAGGGGCAGGGGGGATCGGCGTCGTCAGCTTCCAAAACCTCGGTGTTTTACAGTACGGATATCTGATCCTTTCCGGCGTGTGCGCCATTTCTGCTATGCTTCTTCCCGGTGTTTCCGGCTCCACATTGCTTTTGATTTTGGGTGTATATATTCCGACAATCCATGCAGTGAAAGAGGTGCTGCACCTGCATATGCAGTATTTGCCGGGTATCTTAGCCCTTGCAGTTGGTGTTTTGGTTGGCATTGTGTTTGCGGCGAAATGTATCCGCGAAGGGCTGCGCAGATTCCGATCCCAGATGATTTATCTCATACTGGGCCTGCTGTTAGGGTCACTCTATGCGATCCTTATGGGGCCGACCACGCTCAGCAGCCCGCAGGCTCCGGTCAGCTTACAAACATTTCACAGCATGGCCTTTGTCATTGGTGTCGGCGTACTCGGCGGTTTGGAATGGATCAAACGGGGGATCACAAAACAGGGCGCGATAGCGGAACAAAGGAAATAGCATAAAACAGAAGCGTTTGCCATCTGTGCTATACAGAGGGGAACGCTTCTGTTTGTTAGATGATTTCCTTTGAAGAACAGGTAAAGCTCGACCATACCAGCTTTATTGACAGTTATATTTTGGCAACCCATGTATTGAAAGACTCGTCCCATCCGGATAGCCTGCGCAGCAGGTTCACGTAGCCTTTACTCGGAATTGCTGCTCTGGCTTGATGTCGATTTCCTCCGCCTGGACGATGGTATACCGGATACCGGGCAAGTGGTACAGATATTCCAGAAAACCGTCGATGGCGTATTGCTCGCCCTGTAGCTCCATTTCGACGTCGCCGCTGCTTCGGTTGCGCACCCAGCCGGTGATTTGAAATTGCTGGGCGGCCATTTTTGCGCGGTAGCGCAGGCCAACGCCCTGGACGCGGCCGGATAAGATGACATTCCATCGGGTCATTGGGTTCACCTCCATAGATCAAAACAGCCCGCCGGGAAGGCGGGCTGTTCGTTGTTCGGAAAGGGATTAGCCGTTGATACGAGCTTCCAGGATCTTCTTTTCTTCTTCAAAGCCCGGCTTGCCAAGCAGAGCAAACATGTTCTTCTTATAGCTCTCAACGCCCGGCTGGTTGAACGGGTTGACGCCCAACAGATAGCCGCTCAGGCCGCATGCTTTTTCAAAGAAGTATGCCAGATAGCCGAAGTGGTAAGCGTCTGCCTTGTCGATCTCGATCAGGATATTCGGGCAGCCGCCGTCAACATGCGCCAGCAGAGTGCCTGCATATGCCTTGGAGTTGACAAACTGCATGGTCTTGCCAGCCAGATAGTTCAGGCCGTCCAGATCGTTGTCTGCGCTTTCCAGGACGATGTCGGAACGCTGTTCCTTGACCCATACAACGGTTTCAAACAGATTGCGGGTGCCGTCCTGAATAAACTGGCCGATGGAATGTAGGTCGGTGGAGAATGCAGCGGATACCGGGAAAATGCCCTTCAGATCCTTGCCTTCGGATTCTGCAAACAGCTGTTTATACCATTCGCCGAACATTACCAGGGACGGGTCGTAGTTTACGAGGATTTCCGTAACCTTACCCTTGCGGTATAGGATGTTGCGCAGTGCTGCATAGCGGAAGCAAGCGTTGTCAGCGGTAGTGCCGTTGGTAAATGCCTCGCGGGATTCCGTATAGCCCTTCATCAGCTCTTCGATATCGATGCCTGCGGCTGCGATCGGCAGCAGGCCGACAGCAGACATAACGGAGAAGCGGCCGCCGACATCGTCCGGTACAACGAACGTCTCATAGCCTTCCGCAGTAGCCAGTTCCTTCAATGCGCCGCGTGCCTTGTCGGTGGTGGCATAGATGCGGTCCTTTGCGCCTTCCTTGCCATATTTCTTCTCAGCCAGCGCCTTGAAGATACGGAATGCGATTGCCGGTTCGGTTGTCCGTCCGGATTTGGAGATGACGTTGACAGAAAAATCGCGGTCGCCGATCACGGTAATGATATCGTTGATCTGTGCAGAGCTGATGTTGTTGCCTGCAAAATATACCTCCGGGATGCCTTCTTCGCGTACAGCATTGTACATCTGGCCGCGTACAAACTCAATGGCTGCGCGCGCGCCCAGATAGGAGCCGCCGATGCCGATGACAACCAGGACATCGGACTGCTTCTGAATCTTCTTGGCAGCAGCCTGGATGCGTGCAAATTCTTCTTTGTCATATTCCAGCGGGAGATTGACCCAGCCGAGGAAATCGTTACCTGCGCCGGATTTTTCCAGCAGCATTTTGTTACAGGTATCGATCAGCGGGTTCATATTGGTAATCTCTTCTTCGTTCACGAAGGAGGTCAGACCAGTCATTTTCAGTTCCATTGCCATGATACATTCCACCTTTTTATAAAATCTTAACTTTTCGTACAGACGGCGCTTGATAGAGATTTTCTAAAAGAGCCTTATATAGTATAGCATGTATTGCAGGAATATGCCAGTCATTCTTGTGCAAATTTATCGTTTTTTTGCGAAAAGAAAATAAAATTTTGTCATGTTATCCAATCTGGGATGCTGACAGTTTTTTTCAACAGCGCGGAAAAGAATTGCTGTAGACAAAGCTGGCCGTCGTGCTATTATGAGCTATATTCTATAAAAGGAAGGATTGATGACGGATGATTTCCGTTCTCTCACAGGATTATCTGAATGAAGCTTCCACACGGTTCGAGCTGTGCGGGCTTTCAGGAGATGCAAAGCCTACCGCGGCATTTGCAGGAAATACGATTGCGAACGGCAGTTTTTTTGTTGAAATGGATACCGGTTCGGTATTCTTCTTTGACGCGTCGTCACACACATGGGTTCTGTTTGGAGGTGCAAGCTGATGGCTTCGGACATGATTGCAAGGGGGCTGGCATCCCAGGCGTTGCAGCGCAGCGCGACAAAGATAGATCAGGACGGGATTGGGCAGGTTAGGCCGGAGAATACGACTTTTTTGCGGATATCAAACGAAAACCTGTTTGACGGGAACTATATCAGCGGCTACATGCTGGCGGGTGTGGGATCCGTGCTCGAGCTGCAGCAGCATGCCGATTACCGCGCTTTGGCTGTATTGTATGTCAAACCGTCCACAACGTATTCTGTGATTGTCTCGGAAACCGATGCGGAAAACGGCCTGTGGTGGCTAAAAATTGCAACCGCTACAGCGGAGAATATTGCGGATATCATGTATCATGCATATGTACCGGATGGCGCATTCCGGCAGTCGTATATTGCGGCCTATACCAGAGCTGTACAGGTTACCACAGGAGAAAACGATCATATTTTGCTGGTACAGGCGGCGCGCACGGCACAGCCGCTGTTACAGATTACGGAAGGTGTCCAGTCGGATTTTACGATATCGAGATATGATGCCATTTATCCGGGTGAGGGTGTTGCCATTTATAGCAAGGATGAAGTAGACGCGCTGATTGCCGCGGCATTGTCGCAATAATAAAACAACGAGGCACCCGGCAGCAATGGGAGCCTCGTTGTTTTGTTTGGCAATATCCGTTGTGATAGAACGGCAAAAAGGGAAGGCCGCAATCCTACAGCTTATGCGGAAGCGGATTCGGAACCGGTCTGCTGCTCCAGCGCGCGGATTTCAGATTCGTTTAGTTTCATAAAGGTGATATTTTCCATCGCTTCTTCAGCAATGCTGACGCAGTTATCTACCATACGGTCCAAGCCATAGAGGATTGCAGAAAAATCTACCATCAGGTCTGCGTCGCATGTTCCCGATTTGACGCGGGCAACATGCGCTTTTTTGAAGCGTTTTTGCGCTTTGCGCATTTTCTGCTTGTCTACCGATACCGAACGGGCTAGTTCGGTATCGCCGTTGCGGATGGATTCGATCGAGCGGCTGAATAACCGTTCGGCGATGTGATAGCATGCTTGCAGCTCTGCAACCGCATCGGTGGACAGGCTTTTTCCGGAAGCTTGCAGGTGACGTACCATTTCAGTGACTTCCTCGCTGCGGTCTGCGATACGGGTGACGTTGTTTGTGACGTATAGCAGGCCAGCGGTCTGTTCCGACTGTGCTTCGGTCAAGCCGCCGCGCGACAGCAGGCGGGTCGTGTATTCTTCAATGCTTGCCCCAAGCTGTTTGACAGCACCCAAGGTTTCGTCAAACTGCGCAGCTTCTGCGCTCCTGGTAACGACAGCCTGCGCAGATTGCAGCATGGTAGAAACAAAGGTGGAGCAGCGGTCGATTTCCTGCGAAATCAGGTACATTGCGGCGACTGGCTGGTCAATTAGCTTGTTGTCGAGAAATTTCGGCTGAAAATCCTGGCGTTCGCGTTCGTCCCCGCGGATAATGGTGGTGACGATTTTGACCATGAGGGGAATGAGCGGCAGCCAGATCAACGTACAGACAACGTTAAAGGTGGTGTGCGCATTTGCGATCTGCCTGGCAATCACGTCTACTTCATTGCCCTTGGGAGAGATAAACGTAACAAAAGAAGCGAACGGACGGATCAGGAAGCAGAATACAATGCTGCCGCTGATGTTAAAGATGGTGTGGGAGATTGCGGTGCGCTTGGCCGCTTTGGTCTGACCGATGGACGCCAATAGGGCTGTGATGGTGGTGCCGATGTTGTCGCCCAGTAGGATCGGGATTGCACCGGTCAGGCCCATGATGCTGGTCACACCGTCCGGTCCCGCCTGCGAAGCAAAATTTTGCAGGACTGCGATGGTGGCGGAAGAACTTTGCACCACCAGGGTCATGGCTGCACCCAGGACGACACCGAGCGCCGGGATTTCGGTTACCCGTGCCATCAGGTCGGTGAATATCGGGCTGCTTGCCAACGGCTTCATGACGCTGCCCATGATCTCAATGCCTTCAAACAGCAGGCCAAAAGAGAAGATGACCATGCCGATGTTTTTGACGCGCTCTTGCTTGGAAACAAAATAGATGATAAAGCCGATAAAGACAATGGGGTAAATATAATCGCTGATTTTAAACGCCATGAGCTGGGCGGTCATTGTGGTGCCGATGTTGGCACCGAAGATAACGGAAATGGCCTGTGGCAGGCTCATCAATCCGGCGCTGACAAAACCGATGACCATGACGGTGGTGGCAGAGCTGCTTTGCAGCACCGCGGTGACCAGCGCGCCGGCCAGCGCGCCCATAACCGGATTGCGGGTTAAGATACTTAAAATCTGTTTCATGCGTTCGCCGGCTGCTTTTTGCAGCGCATCGCTCATGCTGTTCATGCCGAACAGGAACATGGCTAAGCCGCCTGCCAGGCCGAACACGGTTGTCACAACATCGTTCATAATTCCTCCTGCGCCCACGCGCGTTTTACAAAAATTTTTCCATTTTTTATCCAATGGTATTATAAAGATGTAATGTAAAGTATCTTGCCACATATTCGTAAAATTCATGTAAAACAAAACCTCCCTCTTTCGATACGAGGGAGGCTGCGGGCTGTAAAAAGGAATCCGAAGCGAAACAATCAAAATGGTCCGTCAGGAGCTTGCAGTGGATCGGATGTGTATGTTTTGGCAACATGCGCGTCGAAACATATCCATCAATATTGTTCGGCGGGCTCGACATCTTCCACTTCAAATTGTTTTAAGGTGAGGCATACATGACCGTCGTCCTGTGAGAGCGTGACGGTAGCGGTATCCGTTGTCCATACGCCATCCTTTGGCTCGCGCCCAACCAGATCCGTGATGGTGTCGGAGATCTGCTGTTCCGTCAAGGATTTTTCAAATTTCACATAAATAGAATCCACGTCGTTGTATTCATTATACGATACCGTAAACACGACTTTATGGCCGTAAGCCACGCCGTCAAATTCGCGCTTGGCGATGGTGCCGTCTGCGCGGTATTCCTGATCATTGCCGTCTCCGAGCAGCTCTGTGACACCATTGTCCGGTGTGCTCATCAGCGAAAACAGCATATTGAGGTGCATGGTATCGTCGTCTTGTATGGTGAGCGCATCGTTGGACATGCTGTCGGAAGCAGTATCGGTCTGCTCGGTTTTGCCGCAGCCGACCAGCGCAGCGGCCAGCAAGGCTGTGCACAGTAGAACAACGAAAAAACGGGAAAACTGTTTCATAACAAAGACCTCCTGATGTGGGGGATATTGCCGCGGGCTGCGGGACAGCTGCGGCTGGATGAGAATGCAGCTGGATGATGCGTTTATAAATTATCATTCCACGCATTAAAGCTATCATAGAATAAAATGCATCGGTTTGCAAGTATACGGCGCAAAGAATATGTGAAATTTGCGCCGTTTTTGCAGGCATTTCGGTTATATCAGGAGAGGGGAGGAGAGTGCGGCAAAAATTTACAGCGGAAAAGTAATAGATGAAATGAATAAATATACATTTTATAAAATATTTAAAAGTTTTTCTTGCATTCCGGACACAGTGGGCTTATAATATGGACATGACAAAAAACGGGGCGGTTGAAGTGGAAAAAACGCGGTTTTTGCGCTTTGCACAAAACAATCCACCCATTCATGGAGGAATATAAAAAATGTCTACTGCTACCAAAGATATCACCATTAAGAAGGCTGCGCTCGCATATTCCGGCGGCCTGGATACTTCCGTACTGATCCCGTGGCTGAAGGAAAACTACGGCTGCGAAGTAATCGCGATTTCCGGCAATGTGGGCCAGGCTGGTGAGCTGGACGGGCTGGAAGAGAAAGCGCTGGCTACCGGCGCTTCCAAGCTGTATGTCATGGACCTGACCAAGGAATTTGTGGATGATTATATCATCCCGACCATGAAGGCAGGTGCTGATTACGAAGGATATCTGCTGGGCACTTCGTTCGCGCGTCCGATCATTGCAAAAGAACTGGTTAAGATTGCAAAGGCAGAGGGCTGCGATACCATCGTGCACGGCTGCACCGGTAAGGGCAATGACCAGGTACGGTTTGAGCTGGCAATCAAGGCATTTGCACCGGAGCTGCAGGTTCTGGCACCGTGGCGTTTCTGGGAGCTGGACAGCCGCGATAAGGAAATCGATTACGCAGAAGCACACAACATTCCGCTCAAGATCAACCGCGAAACAAACTACTCCAAGGATAAGAACATCTGGCACCTGTCGCATGAGGGTCTGGATCTGGAGGATCCGGCAAATGAGCCGAAGTATGACGAGATCCTCGAAATGGGCGTTTCCCCGGAGGCTGCTCCGGACAAGCCAACCTATGTCTCCATCCATTTCGAGCAGGGCGTCCCGACCGCTGTGGACGGCGTAGAAATGGATTCTGTTGCACTGCTGAACAAGCTCAACGAGCTGGGCGGCGCAAACGGCATCGGGCTGCTGGACGTTGTAGAAAACCGTCTGGTGGGCATGAAGAGCCGCGGCGTGTATGAGACCCCGGGCGGCGCGATCATGTATGCGGCACACAAAAAGCTGGAAGAGATCACACTGGACAGGGAAACGGCACATTACAAAGCACAGCTGGCGATGAAGTTTGGCGAACTGGTTTACAACGGCCAGTGGTACACCCCGCTGCGCAAGGCGATGAGCGCATTTGTCGATGAGACGCAGAAGACGGTTACCGGCGACGTCAAGCTGAAGCTGTACAAGGGCAATATCATCCCCGCTTCTGTGACCTCTCCGTACAGCCTGCATTCTGAGGCAATGGCAACCTTCGATGCGGATGAAGCATACAACCATGCGGATTCCGAGGGCTTCATCAACTTGTACGGCCTGCCGCTGAAGGTCCGCGCGATGAACGACGCTGCATTGCAGAAGACGCAGGGCCTGTCGTTCCCGACGGTCGAATAATAGACGAGATAGTGCTGTTTGGAAACTCATGCAATGGATGAAAATGTCTCTCATCCATCTGCAAACAGGGAAGGCTAGAAGTGCAACCGTTTCCAAATGGCCTGTAAACATGATAACGATTGCTGCAATCGGGCGGACGCGCTGTCCGCCCATTGCGCGTTTATAGAAAAAGGCTGCCTGCGGCGGCAACTGCCGCACAGATCATGAAATACCGGCGGCACGCCGGATGATGTAAGGAGAAATCCCACTATGAAGCTTTGGGCTGGACGTTTCCAGAAGGAAACAAACGATGTTGTCAATGATTTTAATTCTTCCATCCAGTTTGATGGACGGCTGTACCGGGAAGATATTACCGGTTCCATCGCACACGCCACGATGCTGGGCAAACAGGGCATCATCGAGGAACACGAATCCGAAAAAATTGTGGCAGGATTGAAGGAAATCCTCGCTGAAATTGAAAACGAAGAGCTGGATGTGTTCAATCCTGAATACGAGGATATCCACATGAATATAGAGGTTGCGCTGACCAACCGGATCGGCGCGACCGGAAAGCGGCTGCACACTGCGCGTTCGAGAAACGACCAGGTCGCGCTGGATATGCGCATGTATGTCAAGAAGGAAATCTGTGAGATCATGCAGCTGGCCATTGACTTTGAAAAGGAACTGGTTGCCAAGGCGAAGGACAATCTGGATACCGTTATGCCGGGCTATACCCATCTCCAACGCGCGCAGCCGACCACGTTTGGCCATTATATGATGGCATATGCGCAGATGCTGCGCCGCGACATTTCCCGTCTGGAAGATTGCTATGAGCGTATGGACGAGATGCCGCTCGGTTCCGGCGCGCTGGCGTCCACCACCTATCCGATTGACCGCCAGTTTGTGCGTGAACAGCTGGGCTTTGCACGCCTGACAGAAAATTCCCTGGACGGCGTTTCCGACCGCGATTACTGTATCGAGCTAATGAGCTGCCTGTCCATCATGCTGATGCACCTGTCCCGCCTGTCCGAGGAGGTCATTTCGTGGTGTTCGTGGGAGTGGCGGTTTGCCGAGCTGGATGATGCATATTCCACCGGATCCTCCATTATGCCGCAGAAGAAAAACCCCGATGTGTGCGAGCTGATCCGCGGCAAGACCGGACGGGTTTACGGCGATCTGATGACGCTGCTGACTACCATGAAGGCGCTCCCGCTGGCATACAACAAGGACATGCAGGAGGACAAGGAATGCGTCTTTGATGCAATCGATACTGCAAAGCAGTGCCTGGAGGTATTTGCGCCGATGTTCCGCACCATGACACTGCGTAAGAAGGACATGCGCAAGGCAGCCAGCCGCGGCTTTATCAATGCGACCGACTGTGCCGACTATTTGGTCAAGAAGGGCGTGCCGTTCCGCGATGCATATATGATCGTCGGCAGGCTGGTCAACACCTGTATCCGTTCGGATGAGACGCTGGAAACCATGACGCTCAAGGATTTCAAGTCGATTTCCAACGATTTTGGCCCGGATGTATACGATGCGCTTGATCTGAAAACCTGTGTCGAAGGCCGTTCCGTTATCGGCGGCCCGGCTCCGAAGGAGGTTTCCCGCCAGATCGGGAAAATCGAGGATTTCCTTGCAGAGGCAGAGGAACGGCTGGACGACATGCGCGCTGGCCTGCGCACGTAAGACAGGAGGGATACCATGAAGCCTGTCGTTTATATTGATGGCAAAGAAGGGACCACCGGCTTACAGATTTTTGAACGCCTGGGTTCCCGTGATGATATCGAACTGATCCTCATCGACGAGGACAAGCGCAAGGATGCGGCGGAACGCAAAAAATTTATCGATGCGGCGGATATTGTATTCCTGTGCCTGCCGGATGCAGCGGCGCGGGAAGCTGTCGCGCTGTGCAGCAGCGACACCACGCGCTTCATCGATGCCTCCACCGCGCACCGCACCAACCCGGCATGGGACTACGGTTTCCCGGAGCTGTCTGACGCGCACCGCGTGGCAATCCAAGGCTCCAAGCGGGTTGCCAACCCGGGCTGCCATGCCTCCGGATTTATTTCCTCGGTGTACCCGCTGGTCAAGCTGGGGATCGTCCCGGTGGATTATCCGCTGACGTGTGCGTCGTTGACCGGCTATTCCGGCGGCGGCAAAAAGCTGATTGCAGAATATGAGGATCCGGACCGCGATCCGCGCCACGAATCGCACCGCATTTATGGCACGACGCTCCAGCACAAGCACTTGCCGGAGATGGTACACGTGTGTGGTTTACAGTGCGCGCCGGTGTTCGTCCCGATCCTCGGCGACTTTTACAAGGGGATGGCGTCCACCATTATGCTGCACAACGGCAATCTGCCCGGCAAGCCGTCCGCGCACGATATCCACGCCGCGCTGGCGGAATACTATGCAGGACAGACGCTGGTCAGCGTCGCCCCGTTTGGCGGCGAAGAGCCAGTGATTTATGCCGATACCATGGCAGGGCGCGACAGCTTGCAGCTTATTGTCTGTGGGCACGAAGAGCAGACCATAGTAACTGCCCTGTTTGATAATCTTGGCAAAGGCGCATCCGGCGCCGCAGTGCAGAATATGAACCTGATGCTGGGCTTTGCAGAAACCGCAGGGCTGACGAAATAGGCAGGGCTCATTTCATCATTGCATGGGTTTCTGATCGATTAGGAAAGAGGAAAGCATATGAAAAAAATCGAAGGCGGCGTTTGTGCCGCACAGGGCTATCGCGCTGCTGGCATCCATTGCGGCGTAAAAGAAAACAGCCCAAAGGAAAAAAATGACCTGGCATTGATTGTCAGCGATATAGCCTGCGCGACAGCGGCAACCTTTACGAGCAACCGTGTCAAGGCGGCGCCGTTGTACGTCTGTATGGAGCATTTGGAAAACGGTATCGCGCAAGCCATCGTCGCAAATTCCGGCAATGCAAACGCCTGCGCGCCGAATGGCACGCAGAATGCGAACCGCATGGCGGCTGCTGCGGCAAAGGCAACTGGCATAGAGGAAGAGCTGGTATTGGTTAGCTCCACCGGCGTTATCGGCCAGCGGCTGAACATTGAAGCCATTGAGGCGCATATGGATGAGCTCGCGGCAAAGCTGTCGGTCGACGGCTCAGCTGCGGCAAACAACGCCATCATGACCACCGACCTGGTGGAAAAGGAAGCGGCTGTGGAATTTACCTGCGGCGGAAAAACCTGCCGCATCGGCGGCATTGCAAAAGGCTCCGGCATGATCCATCCGAATATGGGTACCATGCTGTGCTTTATGACCACCGACTGTGCCGTTGATCCGTCGATCCTGCGCACGGCATTACAGGATGTTGTGGCGCATACGTTTAACCGCATTTCGGTTGACGGCGATACGTCTACCAACGATACCTGCGTGGTCATGGCCAATGGTATGGCGGGCAATGAACTGATTGACTGGAAAAATGAGGATTACCATGTGTTCTATGCAGCAATGTACGAGGTTGCGCTGACGCTGGCGAAAAAGATGGCGGCGGACGGCGAAGGCGCGTCGCGCCTGATCTGCTGCACGGTTAAACACTCGCGGGCAGAGGAATATGCGGAGCGTCTGGCAAAGGCCGTTATCGCGTCCAGCCTGGTCAAGGCAGCGATGTTCGGCGCAGATGCGAACTGGGGACGTGTCCTGTGCGCAATGGGTTACTCCAAAGCGCCGTTCCGTCCGGAATATGTCACCATTGGCTTTTCCAGCGCGGCAGGCTCCATCACTGTGTGTGAGAAGGGCAAGGGCCTGGATTTTGACGAGGATACCGCAAAGAAAATCCTGTTGGAAAAAGAGGTATCCATTGATATCGATATTCAGGAAGGCGATGCGGAGGCAACTGCCTATGGCTGCGATTTGACCTATGATTATGTCAAAATCAACGGCGATTACCGCACGTAATGCAGGGGGACGGAACCATGTCGGAAGTATCGGAAGAAATGATGTTAAGCCGTGCGCAGGTGCTGATTGAAGCGCTGCCGCACATTCAAAAATATTATGGGAAGACCGTTGTGGTCAAGTACGGCGGCAATGCCATGATCAACGAGACGCTGAAGGACGCCGTCATCCATGACATCGTCCTGTTGAGCCTTGTCGGTGTCCGCGTCGTGGTTGTGCACGGCGGCGGCCCGGAAATCAGCGCGATGCTCAAAAAGATCGGCAAAAAATCGGAATTTGTCAAGGGCCTGCGCTACACTGACCGCGAAACCATGGACATTGTACAGATGATCCTGTGCGGTAAGGTCAATAAAGATCTTGTATCTCTGCTGGGTAAGGCTGGCGGCGCAGGTGTCGGCCTGAGCGGCATGGATGGCGGCATGTTCCAGGCTGTGCGCAAGAAGGATCCGGATGGCACCGATTACGGCTATGTCGGCGAGATCGTCAAGGTCAACCCGGAGCCGGTGATCGATATGCTGGAGCACGGGTATATCCCGGTTGTGTCCACAGTAGGGCTTGGCATTGATGATGATACCAACTATAATATCAACGCGGATTTGGCGGCATCCAAGCTGGCAGTCGCCTTGCAGGCGGAAAAGCTGATCCTGCTGACCGACGTGCGCGGGCTGTTGCTCGACCGCAACGATGAAAACACGCTGCTGCCGGAAATCAAGGTTTCTGCTGTACCCAAGCTGATCAAGGACGGCGTGATTGCCGGCGGCATGATCCCGAAGGTGGATTGCTGTGTCGAAGCCGTTCGCGAGGGCGTGCGCCAGGCCAATATTCAGGACGGCCGGGTCGAGCACTCGATCCTGATCGAGCTGTTCAGTGACCAGGGCGTCGGAACGATGTTTTATTGATAGAAGGGAAGACATAACATGACATATGATGTGCTAAAGGAACAGGAGAGCCAATATGTGATGCCGACCTATGGCCGGTTTTCCATTGCACTGGATCACGGTGAAGGCTCCCAGCTTTGGGACGTGGAGGGAAAACGGTACATTGATTTGACAAGCGGCATTGGTGTATGCTGCCTTGGCTATAACAATGAAAAAATTATCGGTGCAATCACCGAACAGGCGCACAAGCTGATGCATGTATCCAATCTGTTTCTCACAGAACCGATGATACAGGTTGCCAAAACGCTGGTAGAGCAGACCGGTATGGGGAAGGTATTTTTCTCCAATTCCGGCGCAGAATCCAACGAAGGCATGATTAAGTTGGCGCGCAAGTATTCCTATGACAAATACGGTGAGGGCCGCGCGGAAATTGTGACGCTGTACAATTCGTTCCACGGCCGCACGGTTACCACGCTCAAAGCAACCGGCCAGGACAAGTTCCACCAGTATTTCTTTCCGTTTACCGAGGGCTTTGCATATGCCGAAGCGAATGACATGGCATCTGTTGAGGCAGCGGTCAACGAACATACCTGTGCGGTTATGCTGGAGCTGATCCAGGGCGAAGGCGGCGTCATGCCGCTTGACCGTGATTTTGTCCAGCAGGTTGCGGCGTATTGTCACGAGCACGACTTGCTGCTGCTGGTCGATGAGGTACAGACGGGCATCGGGCGTACCGGCTCGCTGTTTTGCTTCCAGCAATATGGGATCCTGCCGGATGTCGTTTCCATGGCGAAGGGCCTGGGCGGCGGTGTCCCGATCGGCGCTGTGATGGCGTCCAAGACTTGCGCAGACGTCCTGGGTCCGGGAACCCATGCCACGACCTTTGGCGGCACGCCAATGGTTTGCGCAGCGGCAAACGCTGTGCTGTCTGAGGTGACAAAGCCGGAATTTTTGCAGGAAGTCCGTGAAAAGGGCGCCTATTTTAAGAAACAGCTGTTGGCGATGGGATCGGATGTCATTGAGGATGTGCGTGGTCTCGGCCTGATGGTTGGCATTGTCGTTGATCCGGAAAAGCGCGCCGGTCTGGTTGCCGAAATCATGGATCAGGGTGTGCTTGTACTGACCGCGGGCACAAACGTCATCCGTCTGCTGCCGCCGCTGTCGATTTCCTATGAAGAGATTGACGAAGCGTTGGCGATCATGAAGTCGGTATTCTGCAAAGGATAATCCGGAGAGCGCCGGATGGGGAGCTTCCGGAATGGAAGACATACAGAGCAGTCGCTCTGACAAGATAGATTGGGAGTGAAAGAAGATGAAGCATTTTCTTAAGCTGCTCGACTGCTCAAGGGATGAGATGACAGCGATCCTTGATCTGGCCGATCAGCTGAAATATGAAAAAAAACACCATATTGCGCACCGTATCCTGGAGGGGAAAAGCCTGGGAATGATTTTCCAGAAGCCATCCACCCGCACCCGCATTTCGTTTGAAGCGGGCATGTATCAGCTGGGCGGCCAAGCGATGTTCCTGACCAATCGGGATTTGCAGATTGGCCGCGGCGAGCTGATCCAGGATACCGCGCGCGTTATGTCCCGGTATCTGGATGGCATTGTTATCCGCACCTATGACCAGCAGGAGGCAGAAACGCTGGCAAGCTATGGCTCTATCCCGGTTATCAACGGATTGACCAATTTTGCCCATCCATGCCAGGTTATGGCGGATTTGATGACCATTCGGGAGCATTTCGCGCAGTTGGAAGGCCTGAAAATGGCATTTGTCGGCGACGGCTTCAATATGTGCAATTCGCTGATTGTCGGATGCCTGAAGGCGGGCATGGATGTCTCGGTGGCGACGCCGGTCGGATATGAACCGCATCCAGATGTTCTGGCTTTTGCGGAGCAGTGCAAGGCGGAAGGCGCGTATTTTGACATTTCCAACGACCCGCGCCGAGCAGCCGAGCAGGCGGACGTCCTGATTACCGATGCTTGGACCGGCATGGGGCAGGAGGACGAAGCGGAACAACGCCGTCAGATCTTTGATGGGTTTACCGTGAATCATGACCTGCTTGCATGCTGTAAGGAGGGCGTGATGGTGCAGCATTGCCTGCCTGCGTATCGCGGCGAAGAGATTTCCGATGCCGTGCTGGAAGAGCACGCGGATGAAATTTTTGAGGAATCGGAAAACCGCCTGCATGCACAAAAGGCAATTCTTGTGACGCTGATGAGTGAAAAATATGAAATCCTTGGATAAACAGGGGTATGGGAAGCACGGTGTACGATTGCATCGTGCTTCTTTTTGTGGAAAATTTCACCGGTAACAAGGAAAAGATGGATTTTCTGTTGTGCATATGCTACAATAATACTATCCTACAATAGAAATGAGGGGTCTTATGAAAAAACGATTGACAGCATATCTGCTGGCGTTCGCTTTGGTATGTGGCTGCGTGCCAGCCGCGTTTGCATCGCAGAGTGCGGACAATGCAAACGCTGCGGGTGCGGATGTCAGCAGTCTGTATGAACAGCTGCCACAGCAGGAAGGCAGCTTGACCAAGTCGGTCGCGGCGCAGAAAACGGTTTTTGAACCGGAAATCCTCCCGCAAGAGCAACATGAAAATCTGGCCGATACGGTTGATTTTGAAGAATTTGCATACAGCAGGAATTATAGCGAAGAGCAAGCGCAGAGCAGCGAAAACGCAGCACTGACAGCAACCAGCGCGGCTTCGTTCTCTGCATATGGCGAGCAGCTCAGCAGCCTGTATTACACGTTTGATGCGCTTCCGTCGGTCTCGGTCTATGTCGGCGCGGCGATGAAGCAGCTGTACGACAACATGAAGGCGGACGTTGCGAGCGGTGTGTATGGCGCGACATTTACGGCGAATACCGAGCAGCTGCGCCGGTTGGGTGTATCGATGACCGTACCGAGCCAGCAGGCGCTTGGGGTAAGCGTGGATAGCTATAAAGAGCTGCTGTCGAGCATGGCGATCAACATCGGATGGGTTGTATACCGCTGCGTGGACTATGATTGCCCGGAGATGTTCTATTCCAACGGATATTCCCGCATGGGATATAGCCTCAGCGGCACAACATTGACCGTGTATCTTTTGCCGCAGTACCGGGCGGGATTTGAATCGTTGTCGCAGCGGGAGCAGCTCCAATCGCAGCTGGACGCCAAGATCAACGAGGTGGTAGCCAATGCCGCACAGTATTCCAGAGCCTATGATAAGATGAAATATTTCAATGACTGGCTGTGCGCAAACAACGAATACAACAATGAGGCAATCCAAAATGCATCGTATTCGGAAGACGTATCCGGCGCACCGTGGTCTCCAGTGAGCGCAATGCTGAGCGGTTCGGACAGCAGCATCAAAGGCCCGGTTTGCGAGGGTTATGCAAGGGCGTTCCAGCTGCTGTGCAAAAAGGTAGGCATTCAGGCGGCTGTGATTGTCAGCGACAGCGGATGGCATATGTGGAACAACGTCCGGTATGGAAACCAATGGACCGGTGTTGATGTCACATGGAATGATTCCATGCGGACCAGCCAGTATTTTTGCAGCACGGTCAACAACATCGATGGACATGTTTTGGATGACGGCGATTTCGTGCCCTGGTTCCAGTACCCCGATTTGTCTGTCATTTCCAGCTCCAGCGAGTTGCCGTTTTATGATGTGTCCGATTCGTTCTGGGGCAGAAGCAGCATTCAGTACGTATATGAACGATCCTATATGGTCGGCACCAATTGCGTTACGTTTGGCACAAACCTGCAAATCACGCGCGCAGAGTTTGCACAGCTGCTGTACAGCATCGCAGGTGAGCCGGCAGTCTCCTATACTGAACGGTTCCAGGACGTGGCGGCTGGTAAATGGTATACCAATGCCGTGCTGTGGGCTGCGGAGAGAGGCATTGTGCACGGCTATACCGATGGCCGGTATGGTGTGCACGACCCGATCAAGCGCGAAGATTTGGCAGTGATCCTGTATCAGTACTTGGGATCGCCGGCAGCGGAGAGCGTAGATCTGGGGGCAAGATTTACCGACGCAGACCGTATTCACGACTATGCGCAGGCTGCGCTAACTTGGGCGGTTTCCACGGGTGTCATGAATGGTATGGACAACGGCACGCTTGAGCCGCGCGGCACGGCAACTCGTGCGCAGTCAGCGGTTATGATTTCCAAAACGGTGTGACAATGTAGACACAATGGCAGGCGCATGGGGGATACCGTGCCGCCTGCCGTTTTTTTGTGAAGCACAAGGAGGAGCAAGATGAAGATTGACAACAATGAGCTGGCGATCCGGCAAAATGAATTGGACCAGCAGGGGCTGAAACAGGAAGCCTATGAAATGAAGATGGAGTTCCTGCGGCAGGTACGCGAAAGCGGCGACCACTGCCCTTGCAAGGAAGCCTGTCCGCACCATGGAAATTGCTTTGAGTGCGTTACCATCCATCGCGGGCATCGGGATCATCTGCCGATGTGTATGTGGGATATGGTGAATGAACGGCTTGCGGCGTTGTCCCATATGACCGAGGGCTCGTTGCATCAGTACGAGAAGGATCACGCGCCGAATGCGGGCGAATAAAACAAAAAAGCTCTCTTTCTTTCGCTGAACCGCACCCCATTTGTTAGACAGTATGGTATACTACTAACGAATGGGGTGT
>JAUNIY010000202.1 GCA_030523305.1 Eubacteriales bacterium | reverse complement strand
GCCATTCGTTTCATCCATATGTCGAGGGCACATCACTTACATATACCGAGGATGATCTTAAGCAGTACGCAGCTAAGACGATTACCTACAATGGAAAGCAGATGACAGAGTATGACGCGCGGCAGATACAGAGATATCATGAACGGCAGATACGCCGGTGGAAACGTGAAGCTGCTGCTATGAAAGCTGGCGGAAAAGATGCTGCAATGGCGACATCGAAGGTGCGTCAATGGCAGCAGAGACAGGTGGATTTTGTAAAGCAGACTGGATTGAAACGCCAGTATGCGCGTGAACAGATTGCATAGACAAAGGAGTTGTACAATAAAAATTGGAGATAACGATTATCAGGAGATTATCATTATTGGTCCTGGTGACGAAGTTCTTGCAGTCATTAACGATAAGAAGATCATCGAAAAGGATGGTATCCGTTGTGTGCTGAAAGAAGTAGCGACTGAGTATTGAAGGAGGATTTCATGAAGTACAGAAAGAAACCCGTAGTGATTGATGCGTATCATTGGACTGATAACAAATTTAACGATGCACCACACTGGTTTTTTGAAGCCATTGGAGAAGGGAAAATTTCTACATATTTCAAAAAATACGTTTTCAAAGAAAAAAAGGACGTGATGGTTATTGAAACATTCGAAGGTGTTATGACTGCAAGTCTCGGCGATTACATTATCCGCGGCGTAAAGGGCGAGTTGTATGCTTGCAAGCCGGATATTTTTGAGATGACATATGAACCGGTTGCAGAATAGGAGGCGTAGCATGCTTTATGTAATCATGTTCTTGTTGATTGGACTTAAACTGAAAATGAGTACAGCGTACTTTGTGTTACTTGGTACTGTTGCGGTAATCCAGTGCATTAAATTGGGCGTTAATATTGCGAAGGAACTGAAATGATTTGTCCATACAACCGCAAATCACAGACTACTGTGCTGCAATGGGTGCAGAACAACGAAGATGAAAAATCAAATTGCCAACAGATAGAAAACGTAACGTTTGACATGATGGAATGCCCGAAAGAAGGCTGTGCTGTCTGGTATGAAGGCAAATGCCATTATGCAGCTGTAGAATAGGCTTGAATACTGAATAACAGCATCCGAAAGGGTGTTTTTATTATGCCCTGAGTATGGCGTGAAACTGCTCAAGACAAAAACACAGGAGGTATCAAAACAATGGCATACGAATTTTTGAAAGCACTGTACGGCACACCGAAAGAGGGTGAACAGCCGAGGAGCATGACCTATGCTGAGTTGGAAGCCGCTATTGATGCGGCAGACGACTTGAAACTGATTAACTTGTCAGATGGAGGATATGTAACGCAGGCGGACTTTGACGCAAAAGCTCTGGAGCTGGATGGCATTCAACAGCAGCTTACCACTGCTAATGAAACAATCAAGTCGTACAAAGATATGGATATTGACGGAATCAAGCAGTCAGCAACAAATTGGGAAACGAAATACAATACTGAAACACAAGCATTGCAGGACAAACTTGCGGCGCAGTCACGGGCGCACGCAGAAGAAATGCTGGTATCTAGTTATCGTTATCCCAATAAAGCTGCGCGTGTTGGTGTACTGGCAGCAGTCCGTGCAAAGAAACTGCCGCTTGAGAATGGTGAACTGATGGGCGGCAAGGCATACATGGAAGAATTGCAGAAAGACGCGGACTATTCCGGAGCATTTGTAGTTGATACGCCGCCAGTTGAACCGCCCGCAAATCTTCCGTATTTCAGCAAATCTACGGGAGATTCGAGCAGCGAACCTCCGAAAAAGAAGCCATCGTTGCTTGAAATGATGAAATTTAAAAACGAGCATCCCGATGCGCGGATTTTTGACGATTAACGAAAGAGAGGAATAAAACATGCCTGGAATTTTTGACGAAAAGATTTTTAATGCAGAAGTATTCAAGGGGTACGTTGACCGTATTCCGAACACAAAGCGCAGTGCGCTGATTACAAGCCGCGCCATCAGACCGCGCCCTGACCTTGCATCTGCGATGAAGGATCAGACCGGAGGCAATTACATCACAACTACTATGCGCGGTCTGATTTCTGGCTCTGCACCGTTGAATTACGACGGCACGACTGACATTACAGCCAATAAGACCGTGACTTTCCGGCATTCTCGTGTCGTTGTTGGACGCGCAAATGCCTGGACAGAAAACGATTTTTCCTATGATATCACTGGCGGTCAGGATTTTCTGGAGAACGTCGCTCAGCAGATCAGCGAATACTGGAACGAAGTGGATCAGGACACGCTGCTTCATGTGCTGAACGGCATTTTTAACATGACTGGTGCAGCCAATTTGAAGTTTGTTAATGCACATACGCACAATGTTACCGGTGTAGAAAACTCCGAGGGTAAGGTTGGCTATATGGATGCAACAACGTTGAACAGCGGTATGCAGCAGGCTTGCGGCGACAATAAGTCCGCTTTTTCTTTGTGCTGCATGCACTCGGTTGTGGCAACCAATTTGGAGAACCTGAAATTACTGACCTATATGAAGCACAATGATGCAAACGGTATCGAGCGTGAAATCGGACTTGCTACGCTGAATGGTCGCTTGGTAATTATTGATGATGCTATGCCTGTAAAGGATGTTGCTGCCGTTGAGGCAGATGAAGATACTGGTACTCCGGCTGTCCCTGCGCATAAGGAGTACACGACTTATGTTTTGGGCGATGGCGCAATTGAGTATACCGACTGTGGTGCAAAAGTACCGTATGAAGTTGACCGTGATCCAAAGACCAATGGCGGCGCAGATACGCTGTACAGCCGTCAGCGTAAGTGTTTTGCGCCGTATGGCATCAGCTTCACGCAGAAGTCCATGACATCTCTGAGTCCGACGGATAACGAATTGGAAACGGGAACGAACTGGGAGCTAGTTAATTCTATGAATCCAGACACCAACAAGACGGAATATATCGATCACAAGGCTATTCCGATTGCGCGCATTATTTCACTGGGATAAAGATGTGGGACGGCCTCATATGGCCGTCCTCATTTTTTAGAGAATTGGAAGGAGACTTTATCATGCCTGTGATTGAGAGCCATGCGTCGTATGTTGACTTTAACTATTACCAACAGACCTTCCACGGCACAATGAGTGAAATAGAGTTTGAACGTGCTCGGATTGAAGCAGAGGCATTCGTCGATTCCATCACGTTCGGCCGTATTGCGCGGCTGGATGTAATACCAGATGCCGTAAAAAATGCTGTATGCGCTGCTACAGATGAGATCAACCGCAGGAATCAGAGCCAGCAACAACATAGCGGCATCAAAAGCGAAAGCAACGATGGCGCTTCTGTAACCTATGATGACGCAATCAGTGATGATCAGTGCAGGGCAAATATGTCTGCAAAAGCGCGGATGTATCTTGCCAACACCGGTTTGCTCTATCGTGGATTTTCTAAAGGGTATGATCGGAGGTGATGATGTATGCTGTATGCCGACGAGACTGTGAC
>JAUNIY010000201.1 GCA_030523305.1 Eubacteriales bacterium | reverse complement strand
ATATGATTACTTTCATAATTCAGTTTCCTCCCTATTCTTACTTGCCCAGTACATTGTTCGCGATAACCATGCGCTGAACCTGAGACGTGCCTTCGTAGATCTCGGTGATCTTGGCGTCGCGCATCATACGCTCCATCGGATACTCGCGGATGTAGCCGTAACCGCCGAACAGCTGGAGAGCCTTGGTGGTAACTTCCATAGCGGTCTCAGAAGCAAACAGCTTAGCCATAGCAGCTTCCTTGTTGTACGGCAGGCCATGATCCTTATTAAATGCAGCGCGGCGAACCAGCAGGCGTGCAGCCTCGATCTGGGTTTCCATGTCTGCAACCATCCACTGCAGGCCCTGGAACTTGGAGATCGGCTTACCGAACTGTACGCGTTCCTTCATGTAAGCGATTGCCTGATCCAGTGCACCCTGTGCGATACCCAGCGCCTGGGAAGCGATGCCGATACGGCCGCCGTCCAGCGTGGTCATAGCGATCTTGAAGCCCTGGCCTTCCTTGCCCAGCAGACGGTCTGCCGGCAGAACCATGTCTTCGAATACCAGTTCAGCAGTCTGGGAGCCGCGGATACCCATCTTATGCTCGATCTTGCCGATGGAGAATCCCGGATCGTCCTTGTCAACGATAAATGCGGAAATACCGCGGTTTCTTGCCTTCTTGTCGGTCATAGCAAAGATGACGTATGTATCAGCGATGCCGCCGCCGGTGATGAACACCTTGGAGCCGTTGATCAGATAAGAACCGTCTTCCTGCTTGACAGCGATGGTCTGCTGTGCTGCAGAGTCGGTGCCGGCATTCGGCTCGGTCAGGCCAAATGCGCCGGTCTTATGGCCGTCGATCAGCGGACGCAGCCACTTTTCCTTCTGCTCAGCGGTGCCGTACTTGAAGATCGGCCAAGCGCCCAGCGTAGCGTGAGAAGAAATGATACAGCCAGTGGTACCGCAGAAGCGTGCAGCTTCCTCAATTGCGATAGAGTAGCAGATGGTGTCGCCGCCGGAGCCGCCCAGCTCCTTCGGGAACTGAATGCCCATCAGGCCATAACGGCGCATCTTTTCTACGGTTTCGTGCGGATAGCGTTCCTGCTCGTCGATCTCTGCGGCAATCGGCTCGATTTCATTCACCGCGAATTCACGGCACATCTTCTGAACCATTGCCTGTTCTTTCGTAAGCCTAAAATCCATACCAGTAAACCTCCCAAAAAAAATCAATTCCAAGGAAAAGCCTGCAAGCGCACATTTTGGTCGATCTGGCTTTCGGCAAAAAAGTCCGTTACAGCTTCCGGAATGCGGGTTATTTATATACATAACACACATGCATACGTTAATATTATAACTGTTCTAAAACCTTTGTCAAGAATTTCACGCACTATTTTTGTACGAAAGTTTCAAATTAACAAGAAATTACTCAGTTTTTTTCACACTTATGACCATACAATGAAACCACTTTTCAATCATTTCAAAAAAATATACAAAGAGTGTTCAAGCCCTGACAAAGAAAGGCGGAATGCACGCATGCACACTCCGCCAAAAACAGGAAAAAACCACCTATTTACAGGTTTTCACATTGCTGCATCCACAGCGCGCTGACCGCATCCGACGGCATCCGCCAGTCGCCGCGCGGGGACAGCGTGACGGTACCGACCTTCGGGCCATCCGGCAGGCACGAGCGTTTGAATTGCTGAATGAAGAACCGGCGCACAAACGTCGTCAGCCATTTTTTGATGGTCGCGTCGTCATACACCCCATCAAAGGCCCGGCGCGCCATACGGAAAATCTTGCGCGGCTCCATGCCGAAGCGCACCAGATAATACAGGAAGAAATCATGCAGCTCATAGGGCCCGACCAGCTCCTCTGTTTTCTGGGAAATCTCACCGTCCTTCGGTGGCAGCAGCTCCGGGGATACCGGCGTTGCCAGCACGTCGCGCAGCACGCGCCCAGTTTCACCGCCTGCGCGCTCCGCTTCATATGCGGTTAGATAGCGCACCAGCGTCTTCGGGATCGAAGCGTTGACGCCGTACATCGACATATGGTCGCCGTTGTAGGTCGCCCAGCCCAGCGCAAGCTCAGACAGGTCGCCCGTACCGATGACCATGCCGCCGGTCTTGTTGGCCAGGTCCATCAGCACCTGCGTGCGCTCACGCGCCTGGCCGTTTTCAAACGTCACGCTGTGATCTTCCATATCCTGCCCGATATCGGCAAAATGCTGCGTCACGGATGCGCCGATGTCAATCGTCTGACAGCTCGTGCCATATGCCGCCGCCAGCGTGAGCGCGTTGTTTTTCGTGCGGCTGGTGGTACCAAAGCACGGCATGGTGACGGCGAGGATATCTTTGCGATCGCGCCCAAGCATATCAAATGCATGCACCGTAACAATGAGCGCAAGCGCGGAATCCAGGCCGCCCGACAGGCCAACCACAGCCGTTTTCGCATGGGTATGGCGGATCCGGGTCGCCAGACCGGTCGCCTGCAGCGTCAAAATCTCCTCGCAGCGTTCGGCCAGATCGCCCTTGTCGGACGGCACAAACGGCGTCTGTGCAATGGGCCGCGTCAGCACGGTCTCCCGCAGCGCCATGTCGAACTCGACCGTTGTCTTTCCACATACGTCATCCGCACGGAACGTATTCTGTCGGCGGCGTTCATAATCCAAACGCTTGACGTCGATTTCCGAAATCGTCAGTCCCGTCGCAAACCGCGACGACTGCGCCAAAATCGTGCCGTTTTCCGCAATGATATTGTGCCCGGCAAACACCAGGTCGGTGGAGGATTCGCCCTGCCCGGCATCGCAGTACACATACGCGCACTGCCCCTTGCCGGACTGGATGCGCACCAGGTCGCGGCGGTATGCCGCCTTGCCGATGATCTCGTCCGACGCCGACAGATTGAACAGGATCGTCGCGCCTGCGCGCGCCAAATCGCCTGACGGCGGGTTGGTCACCCAAAGATCCTCACAGATTTCCGCCGAAACGGCAAATTCCGGCATCCCTGCGCACCGAAAAAGCTGGTTGGGATCGAGCCAGAAATTTTGCTCGCCCCACTGCATATTTTCCTCGGTCTCATCCGTCGCTTCGGTAAAATGACGCAGCTCATAAAACTCCGAATAATTCGGGATATGGCGCTTGGGAATCATGCCAAGGATGTTGCCCTTGTGTAAAAATGCAGCACAGTTGTACAGCAGGCTGTGCACACGCACCGGCAGGCCGACAACGATGAGCATATCCATCTGCGCGGTCTGCTCCGCAATGCGCAGCAGCTGCTCTTTCGCGCTATTCAGCAAAATTTCATGCAGGAACAGATCGGAGCAGGTATAGCCGGTCAGGCACAGCTCCGGGAACCCGACAGCCTGTACACCAGCCGCAGCCGCCTCCCGGCACAGCGATAGGATATGGTCCGCATTCCATACGCAGTCCGCCACATGGATTTCCGGCGTGGCGGCCGCTACTTTGATAAATCCGTCTTTCATGTTTGCACCTCAAACAAATTTGATG
>JAUNIY010000200.1 GCA_030523305.1 Eubacteriales bacterium | reverse complement strand
GGGGGTTCGAATCCCTTCTGGCGTACCACGGATAACATCTGTTTTCAGGTGTTATCCGTATTTTTTTGTACTTTTTTGGCAGCTTGAAAAGGCTGCCGATTTTTTTGCCTGCAACCTTGGCCGTCATTGTGGCGATGATTGCGGATAATTTTGAAGTCCCAATGCCGGAAGGGACGATGGGGTACTTGATCCGTTGCGCAGGGAAGTAGATAAAGTTTATCCATAGTTTATATCTTTCGCAAATAGATATGGTATAATCAAAAGAAAAAGGTGGTAGCGGCATGACAGTCAAGAAGCGATTATTTTGGTCCAACATTTTGATGATTGTGGTCCCGGTGATCGCAGCGGCGCTTGTCGGCATGTTGTGTGTGGCGTTCCTTTGGCTCGCATGGATGAGCGGAGGCGGATTGGGGTTTCAAGATCAGGAGGATTTTGACCATGCGTGTTTTGTCGTTGCGGAAGCAGTCGGACACGAGCTAAAGAAGGGGACAGACTTCTCGTCGGTACAGCCGCTATTGGACAGCTGCGGCATCACCATGACGGTCACATTGGAGGAGCAGACGGTTTTTACCTACGGAGAGACGGACAAACGGGATGGCGATTTGATTGCGGCGGCCGATATGCTGGCAGGGAATACGACGATTGCGCAGGATGGGCGCAGCTTATATGTGCAAAAGGAAGCGTTCGATGGACTTCAATACACCATCTATCTGTTTGGATGGAATCATGCGCAACAATCGTATGATCATTTGAAGATTGTGTTGGCGATGTCTTGTGTCATCATTGGATGTACCATTGTCCTTTCCATCTTCCTTACCAATCGATTTTTGACAAAATTTGTGTTTCAGAAAATCGAGGAGCCGCTTGACATTTTAACAAATGGTGTCCATGAAATACGGGATGGCAATCTTGATTATCGCATTGCGTATGACCAGCAAGACGAGTTTCGGCCAATATGTGAGGATTTTAACAAAATGGCAGGGCGATTGAAAGAATCGGTTGATCGGATCCAACAGCAGGAACGAAGCCGCAAAGAATTGATTGCCGGGATTTCTCATGACATTCGCTCCCCGTTGACATCGATCCAAGCTTATGTAGAAGGGCTTTTGGATGGCATTGCCAAAACGCCGGAAGCGCAAAAGCGGTATCTGGAGACCATCAAAACCAAAGCGGAGGATTTGGAACATATTGTTTCCCAGCTGTTTTTGTTTTCAAAAATGGAGCTGGAAAAATATCCGGAAAACCTCAAGGTACTTCGTTTGGACGATGCCATCCGGGATATGGTTTCCGCTTTGCAGGAAGAATACCGGCAAAAGGGGCTTCGGATTTCGATGGAGTTGGAACCGGTCACGATGCATGCCGACCCGGTGCAGCTCCAGCGTATTGTTATGAACATACTGGAAAATAGTTTGAAATATAAGGACAAGGCACAGGGAAATATTCAAATTGTTTTGAACCGGACGGGGACAGGCTGTCGGCTGTCGTTTTCAGATGATGGGCCAGGCGTGCCGGAGGAGGCGCTGCCGCATTTGTTTGAAGTGTTTTACCGCAGCGACCCCGCAAGGCAGAATCCCAACAAAGGCAGTGGCTTAGGATTGGCGATTGTAGCAAGTGCGGTACAGCGAATGGGAGGAACGGCCATTGCATGCCCCAGCGCCTTGGGTGGCCTGGAAATAAACATTGATTTCCTTGACGAGGTAGTAAACGATGCAGAAGATTCTCATAATAGAAGATGACACGGCAATCGCCGAAATCGAACGCGATTACCTGGAAATCGATCATTTCGAAGTGGAGATTGCGCCGGATGGCATAACAGGCTTGAACCGCGGGCGCAGCGGGGAGTTTGATCTGATCCTATTGGATTTGATGCTGCCGGGGATGGATGGTTTTGCGGTGTGCCGGAAGCTGCGGGAAACATGCGATATTCCCATTCTCATGGTGACAGCAAGACGGGAAGATATCGATAAAATACGCGGCCTTGGCTTAGGCGCCGACGATTATATCGAAAAACCGTTTTCTCCCAGCGTTTTGGTAGCACGGGTCAAAGCAAATTTGGCGCAGTATCAGCGGTTGTCGGGAAAACAGAAAGTTCCCTGCGAGATCGCATTGGGTGGGATCCGTCTCAATACAGGAACACACCGCGTTTTTGTGGATGCGCAGGAAATTGAACTCAAGAACAAAGAATACGAGCTGTTGCAATTCCTGATGCTCAATGTGGACATGGTTTTTGATCGGGAAACGCTGTATGAAAGGGTTTGGGGATTGGAAGCCATGGGGGATAACGCGACCGTTGCTGTGCATATCAACCGCTTACGGGAGAAAATCGAGAAAGATCCGGCCAACCCGCGCTATATTGAAACGGTCTGGGGCGCTGGTTACCGATTTCGGGGATGAATGCTATGTGGATTGTATTTGCGTTCGGTTCAGCGTTGTTTGCGGGGGTAACTTCTATCCTTGCAAAATGTGGCATCCGGGAAACAGATTCTACCGTAGAAACAGCGATCCGTACGATCGTCGTGCTGGCATTTTCTTGGCTGATGGTGTTTGCTGTGGGCTCTCAGGATCAGATCGGTGCGATAGATAGAAAGACGCTGTTGTTTTTGCTCCTTTCGGGGCTGGCAACGGGCGCGTCCTGGCTCTGCTATTTTAAGGCGTTGCAGCTTGGGGATATCAACAAGGTGGTTCCCATTGACAAATCCAGTACCATCCTGACCATACTTTTGGCATTCCTTTTTCTCCATGAAGCAATCAGCTGGCGCAAAGCAATTGGCGTTGTGTTGATTGCCGGCGGCACCTTTTTGATGATCGAAAAGAAGAATGTACATGTCAAACAGACCGAGGGAAACAGCTGGCTGCTGTATGCCGTCGGCTCCGCGGTGTTCGCCAGCCTGACATCCATTCTTGGGAAAGTTGGTATTTCTGGCGTGGAATCCAATTTGGGTACGGCGATTCGCACCAGCATTGTGCTGGTCATGGCTTGGGTTATGGTTTTTGCTACCGGAAAACAGCATGCCCTCCGGCAGATCGCAAGACAGGAGTATGGTTTTATCTGTTTATCCGGCATTGCTACCGGTGCGTCCTGGCTGTGTTATTATAAGGCATTGCAGGACGGCCCTGCCAGCGTGGTCGTTCCCATTGATAAACTCAGTATTTTGGTTACCATTGTGTTTTCTTATTTTGTTTTCCACGAGCGGCTGACAAAAAAATCTGCCGTTGGGCTGCTTTTTATGATAGCCGGTACGCTTATTATGCTGGTCGCATAGGGCGCGTGCCGCATATTCCAATTAGATTTATCCTCCAATCCGGATTTTTTTGTGGTTTTACCGCAAAGAAATCCGGATTTTTTTATCGATGGCCGCACGAGTTTATCTTCTGTTTAACGTTTGGTTAATGGTAATTTATCACTCGACGATATACTCATCCTATCAATGGAAGCCTGCTAATAAAAAGTCAAGTGTTTTTTGAAGAAAATTTCAAAAATTCTATC
>JAUNIY010000199.1:3130-3527 GCA_030523305.1 Eubacteriales bacterium | reverse complement strand
AAGGCAGCGAAATTCATCCCAAAAATCCGAAGCAAATGCTGGATATAGGTGTCGCAACTATCCATCAGGAATTGAGTCCATTGCATGAGTTGTCTATTGCCGAGAATATTTTTATCGGCAGAGAGCCGAAGACAAAATTCGGTACTGTTGATTATAAAAAGATGTTCAGCGAGACGCAAAAACTGATGGATCGTTTTGGATTTCAATATGATCCCAGGCAAAAGGTAAAAACGCTTTCTATTTCAGACATTCAGTTGGTTGAAATGATGAAAGCTGTTTCACAGAATGCATCGCTGGTTATCATGGACGAGCCAACCTCTTCCATCACCGAAACAGAAAGCAAGGTTCTGTTTCGATGTATTGATGAGTTGAAAGCGGACGGTGTGGGAATTATTTA
>JAUNIY010000199.1:0-3120 GCA_030523305.1 Eubacteriales bacterium | reverse complement strand
TATATTTCCCACAAGTTGAATGAGGTTTTTGATATTTGTGATGAGATTACAATTTTCCGGGATGGAAAATGGGTGCACAGCAGCCCAATTGACGAAATTACGCGAGATCGGGTGATTGAGTATATGGTTGGGCGTGAATTGACAGACACCTATCCAACCAGAATACCGATGATCGGGGAAAAAAATTTTGAATTGAAGAATCTGAATCGCACCAATGTTTTTTATGATATCAATTTTAGCAGCCGCAAGGGGGAGATTGTAGGGATTGCTGGCCTGGTTGGTGCCGGACGATCCGAGTTATTTCGTGCAGTGTTTGGAATGGATCACATTGATTCCGGAGAAATATGGATTGAAAACCGACTTGTATCCATCAAAAAGGTACAGGATGCGATTGACAGCGGACTTGTTATGGCACCGGAGGATCGAAAAGCAGAAGGGTTGATCTTATGTCGGTCAATCCGGGAAAATGCAGCACTGGAAACCCTGAAAAATTATCTGCGGGCTGGCGTCATTCAGCCGAAGCAGGAAATAGAAGCAACAGAAGGGATGCTCAGACGGTTTCATATCAAAATGTCTTCCAGTGCTGCGTTATGTGAAAGCCTGAGCGGTGGAAATCAACAGAAGGTTGTCCTTGCCAAATGGCTGCTTACACAACCCAAGATTTTGATCTTGGATGAGCCGACAAGAGGGATTGATGTGGGCGCAAAATATGAAATTTATAAATTCATTGATGAGATCGCTGCAGAAGGAGCCTCTGTTATTATGATTTCGTCGGAACTGCCGGAGTTGATCGGCGTGTGTGATCGAATTGTTGTCATGTCAAAGGGGCGTTTTACCGGCGAATTGGAACGAAAAGATTTCTCACAGGAGAAAATTATGTCATTGGCAATGGAGGGACACTGATGCGTGTGAAGAAAAAAGGAGAAAAATTAAATTTTGCTGAGTTTTACAGCAAATATGGTATTGCATTGATCTTGATTGTACTGGTGGTTGTTGCAAGCCTGTTGAGTCCGGCATTTTTGACGGCGAAGAATCTAATCAATGTCATTCGGCAGGTCGTCGTAACTATGCTGGTTGCCTGTGGTGCACAGTATGTGCTTCTGGCAGGACATGTTGACCTGTCACCTGGTGCGGTGCTGGCCTTTTGTGGCTGCACCTGTACGCTGGTTATGATAAAGACAGGATCTGTGGCGCTTGGCATTGTGGTGGCGTTGGCTATGGGGCTGTTGTTTGGACTGCTGAACGGTATTCTGACAACGGTGTTCAACGTACCTTCGTTTATTATTACATTGGCGACACAGCAGGCAGCCCGCGGCTTTTGCCTTTTGCTAACAGGTGGCACTGCGATCAGCGTCGCGGCAATATCGGATCAATTTTCATGGATTGGGCAGGGATATATTGGTTTTGTTCCGACTCCAGTTATCATTATGCTGATCATTGTCATAATCAGCTGGTTTATTTTGAACAAGCTGCCGTATGGAAGGTACTTATATGCAACCGGCGGAAATTTATCTGCGGCACGTGCGTCTGGTATCAATACAAAATCGACTATCGTAAAAGCATTTGTGTTTCAGGGGCTTTTGGCAGCCTTAGCAGGCATCGTCTTGATGTCGCGCATGAATTCTGGTCAGCCAGCAGCAGGAGACGGTATGGAGTTTGATGCGATCACCGCAGTTATTGTCGGCGGCACTAGCATGTCAGGTGGCGTAGGTAATATTTATGGAACGATTATTGGCGCCGTCTTCATTGGTGTGCTCAATAATATTATGAATTTGGCCAATGTCAATGCATATTGGCAGCAGATTGTACAGGGGCTTGTAATTGCCATTGCAGTTATCATCGACGCTCGTGTGCGCAGTAGTAAAAAAAGTGTATGATGAGGGATTATAAATGGATGAAATTAAAATTGGTGTTGTAGGCGTTGGCGCAATTGCGCAGGTTCATATTCAGAATATTATCACACAGCAGGCGGTTTATGGGAATAGCAATGGGGTAGCCAAGCTGGTTATCGCCGTCGATGTTGATGAAGCAGCAGCCAAAGCAACTTGCGAGAAATTTGGGTTTGAGACATATTCGACAGATTGGCATGATGCTATTGTCAGCGGGATCAATCTGTTGGTTGTAGCAACGCCCAATCAGTTCCACTATGACGTCACAAAAGCAGCGTTGGAATATGGGATTCACGTTTTGTGTGAAAAGCCGCTGACAAATTGTGTAGAGCAGTCGCGGGAACTGGCGCGTATCGCAAAAGAAAACAATCTTGTAAATTATGTTGGCTATATTTATGTGACCAGTCCATTGCAGGTCTTTGTGAAAGATCTGATTGATACTGGCAAGCTGGGTAGGATCACCCGTGTGCATGGAACCTTTGATTATGGTGAAAAGATTGATGAAAACTTCCCGCTTGTCTGGCGCTTGGCAAAGAAGGAAGCCAAAGGCGGCGCGCTGGGAGATATTTCATCCCACGTGCTTAGCTCGTTCAAAATGATGCTCGGCGATGCAAAACGGGTTGTAGGCATTCAAAAAACTGCAATCAAGGAACGCCCCCTGGCATGGGGAAGCGAAGAAATGGGAACTGTTGAAGCAGATGACATGACCGATTTTCTGATTGAATATGAAAATGGTGTCATTGGCTCGATTGGCTGCACCTGTATGGGAGGCGGGCACAGGCCGGTTGGAATCGAATATGAAATTCAGGGAACCAAGGGAACTGTCATTGTGAGAGAAGACAGTTTAACGGATGCCCAAGTCTGGTTCAAGGATGATGATATTCAGGGCTTTCGTAAGGTTAGTCTTGGACCGTATGACGCATATAGCGATCATCGCATGTGGGGCGGCTATAGCGATATGATGACATTTGAATACAATAAGCTGTTTGCCGCGCTGACGCATGGGGAAGAATATCTGTGCGATTTTGAATTTGGCATTCAGATTGATGAAATCATTGAAGCGGTGCAGCAATCTGCTGATACAGGACGTTGGGTAGATGTTAAAACGCATACGGAAACCGAAAAATGAGGAGGATACCGGGATGGAAATTCAGATCTGTGCAGCACCGGCCAGTTGGGGCGTTGATGATCCAACCAAGCCATATCTCCCCTCATGGAAGCGTGTTTTGAA
>JAUNIY010000030.1 GCA_030523305.1 Eubacteriales bacterium | reverse complement strand
AACCGATTCCGACCCGGCTGTCAGTGTATAGGAGCCATCCGATGCGATATCGGGCGCACTGATAAGGATACACTGGAAATCCAATTCCGGCGTATAGCTGGCGATCACATTGCCGCTGCTATCTGCAAGCGTGATTTCCGTACCGGCGGACTGGACAGAAGAAAGATCGTAATGAATACAGCCTTGTGTAGAATCCGCATCAAAATTCATTTCCATACCGGATGCGCCTGCCGCGATCAACGTACCGCCGGTGATTGTGCCGGAAGAAGTGTAGTCCAGAGAACTGTTGCCGCCGTTGATTGGGGCGCTGATAGAGATCACGCCGCCGGAGATCAGCAGGGAGCCGTTGGAATCCAGGCCGTCTCCGTCCGCTGTAACCTGCAATGTGCCACCGGAAATGGAAATGCTGGCATTTTCATCTGCTGCAAAATCATTCTGGCCCCATCGACCATCTATGCTTGAGCCGTCGCTGCCGCCGGCAGCGTTCAAACCGTCGTCGGAAGCGGTCAAGTCAATGGAACCGCCGGAAATGTCGATTTCACTCGCTTCGATCCCCTCATAGCTCTGGGAAATGGTAATATCGCCGTCTGTGATGGTAAGAGAAGCATCTGCATGGATACCGTCGTCGCCAGAAGCAATGGAAAATGTGCCGCCGGAAATGGACAGCGAACCATTGGTATGCAGCGCGTCATCGGCAGAGTCGATTTCAAATGTGCCGCCGCAGATAACAACGGCAGTATCCGCTTTGATGCCCTTATAAGAATCCGAAGCCGTTGTCGTCTCTTCTGCCGTATCGGTTTCGGTCGTTTCCTGTGCATCAGGTTCCGCAGGAGCTTCGTTGGGTTTTTCCGACGTATTCCAGCCAGCTTCATCGGGCATACTTTCCGGTGCAGATACATTGGGATCAGCACCAGTGCTATTATCAGGCGCTTGACCATGAGCGTCATCCGATGGGGGCTCGAGCGAACCAAAGCCTTGGCCGGTAAACGTGCCTTCCTGTACCTTGGTTGCATTTTCACTGCCGCCGCCGGTTGTCAGATGGAATGTACCATCCAGAATAGCAACATAATTCGATGCGTCAAAGGCATCGTTGCTGCTGGTGATATCCAACGTGCCGTCGCTGATATAAATATAGCCTTTGTCGGTGTCATCTGTATTTTCTGCATGAATGCCGTCGGTATCGCTTGTGATAGTGATGGAACCGCCGGCTATGCGCACGCTGTCTTTGCCGGAAAGTCCCTGTTTCGCAGAAGTGATGTTGTATGCGCCACTGGTGATTTTCAGATCATCCTTGGAGACGATGCCATGTGCTGTTGAGCAGGCGATGGTAAGCGAGCCATTTCCATTGAGGGTGAGATCAGCCTTGGAAAAAATCGTACCGTCCACATGGCTGCTTTCGTCTGAATTGGAAAAGTCTCCGGTGGATTCCAATGTATTGTTGGAATCTGCGGCGGTGGTCAGGAAAACCTTGTCCGCTTCCCGGATGTACAAGGCGGCGGTGGTGCTGTTTGAGATAGAAGCGTTGTCCAGAATAAGCTGCACTTTTTCCGTGTCGTCAACATCTACCACGATTTGACCGTCGGAAAGCGCGCCAGTCAACAGATACGTGCCTTCCTGGGTGATGGTAATATCGTTACCGTCTATGGTTACGCCGCCGCCGTCGCCGCTGGATGCATCGTCGCGCAACGTGACCGTAACATAGTTGGAATAATCGGTTTCAAAATCGCGGTCTGTGAACATTTCAGATGGATCAGGAATAGAGTCTTGATCCATCACTGCCGCAGTGCTGCCAGAACCAGAGGTTTCAGCAGTGCTGCCGGAGCATCCGATACAGCCAAAGCAAACGACGGCGGCAAGCAGAGCCGCAAGGATTTTTTTGTACATCATGATACCTCGCAATCAAAGTTCAAAGGTTTCCGTGGACTGAAGCGTTAGGCTAATTTCAAGATTGCCGTTGCGGCAGCGCAGATCGTCGATAAACTGCTTCTCGGAGCCGACTTCCCGCAAAGTAATGTCGTAGGTTAGGCGGTTCAGGCTGCCCAGGTTGGTGGTTTTTATTCGTACCAGCTTGGATTGTGTTGTATATTGCTGCATCAGATCGTCAAACATACCGGTGTAGTCCAGATCCTCCGGGACTGTGATGTGCAGTGTTTTTTTCCGTTCGGAGGACTTTCCTTCGCCGAAATGAAGCAGCATATATAGCAAGTTCGCAAGGCACATGATGATAGCAAATAGGGCTGCAAACAAGGGATATCCCATACCGCAGGCAAGCCCTACGGCCATAGCAAGGAAAACTGCGCCAATTTCACGCGCGGTACCCGGCACGGAACGGAAGCGGACAAGGGAGAAGGTACCGGCGACGGCAACGCCTGCGCCAAGGCTGCCGCTAACCATCATGATAACGACGCAGACAATCGCCGGGAGTGTAGCGAGCGTGACCACAAAGCTTTGGGTATAATTGGATCGATACATATACACAACGGCCATCAATGTGCCGAGCAGCAATGCCGCGGCCATGCTAATCATGAATGCAGAAAGCTGGAGATTGCTTTGCGCAGTCGAAAACATGCCAGAAAACAAAGAATCAAGCACAGTCAACACCTCCGTTGCGATATACTTTTTTGGCCAGCATAGACTGATATGCACGGCCATATTTGGAAAAGGATGTTTGTCGGATTGCAGCTTCGGCCAGAATTGCAACCAGCCAAAGGGGGAGTGCAGACGCGGATTTGATTTCACACAGCGATTGCCCCGGCAGCAGAAGCTGCGCGCCGCCCGGCTGCTCCGTTAGATGCAACCGGTCGGGCCTCCAGCAGATGTTTGTATCAAGCGTAATGCGAAGGCTGGGATCATCTTGGGAGAAAAATGCGGCGCGGTCATAGCTCAGGTGCACCTTGGGCTCCAGGTTTTGATAAAACGAATAAAAATACAAAATTTCGCGGGCAATTTGGCTGTTGGATTGCAAGGGCGCTTTGCCGGAGAGGAAGTCTGTCGCTTCCTGTTCTGGCAAAGAAATCCGCCGCTTATAAACAATGCCGTCAAATTTCTTTTTCAGCTCCAGAAAAACCTGTGACGTATGTTCCACAGGCCCATAGCTACGCATACGGAGCTTTTCTTTGTAGATTGGTTTTTCCAGAGAATGCCGGATCAGACGGAAATCAGGCGTATCATAATAAATATTGCATATTGTGCTCTTGCCATACGGATCGGGGAGCATTTTTCCATCAAATGCGTGTTCCAATCGGGCGCGTTGCCGCGCATCTAAGAGGAATTTGATTTCGTGCCGTTCAAAAACATGATGATCCATAGTTACCTCCCATGTAAAATAAATATCAAGCGTATGCAAAGTATACGTAAAATGTACAAATCTATTAAACCAGTTGGAAACGTCTACACCGTGAATGAAAGGGGGAAAATCTGTGAAAGTTTGTGAAAGTTGTGTGTAATTGGGAGCGCGACGCGGCGTTGCATCAAAAAAACCGCCTTGGGGCGGTTTTTTTGTGTAGATTCGGTTGGTAATTGTATGGTATTACGTGCTTGACATCAGGGAGGCAGCGATGCCGGTTAAGTATTGCGTCAATATCTGCGCGCATTCCGCACGCGTTGTCGTTCCGCGCGGGACGAGCGTTGTGGCGGTACGGCCAGAAACGATATGGTTTGCTACCGCCCATTGCATCGGTTTGACAGCATAGCTGGATACTGCGTTTGCATCTGTATAATCCGATAGATCTGCCGAAGCAGATACATCGATCTGATTGCTTTGGGAGAAACGATAGAGTACGGAGACAAGTTGCTCGCGCGTGATCGCGTCGTTCACGCCAAAGGTATGGTCGCCATAACCTTCCATCATTTTGTTTTCCGACGCCCACATAACAGCATTGGTATACCAACGTCCGTCCTGAATATCCGTGAAAGTATCGGTATAAGAAACCGCTGGGGTCCCAGAAAAGCTATAGAGGATTTGCGCCATCATTGTGCGGGTAAGCGGCAGAGACGGGGAAAACAACGTTTCTGATGTACCAACCATCAAATGGTTGGCAAATACATAATTGACTGCATTTGCATACCATGCAGAAGAAGAGACATCTGCAAAATGATGGGATGGAACCGGTTTTTCCTCTGGTGGAGGAGTCTCTTGATGCAGGTAAAAATTACAGTTGACAGCCTGCCGGATGCCATCCACTGTCCCCCTGTTGGAATATTGCCAATATTGGTAATCGCCATCGTATTGGACATCTTGTGTATAATTGTATATCCATATCTGGGCGGCATGGCTGAGCTGATCGGCGTTATATTGGTTTTCTAATGAAAATATGCTGGAATATAGCATAGGTTCGCAGCCGGCATCACGGATTGTATTGCAGAATGCGAGCGCATTTTGCGTCATTTCCTCTTGAGAAAGCCCAGCCTGTTCCAACCGACCTCCTGCGTAAAAGGTAAGGGCAGCAGCAATTGGAAGCTGGATGTCATATGTGCGCACACGATCCAGCACAAAATTTGCTTCTTCTATGGCCTCTTCACGGGTCACAGCCTGACTGGTCACATAGACGCCGATGTCAAGTCCGGCGTCCAACGCACCTTCTATATTTTGGATAAACCTAGAATCTTCATGAAGCGCGTATCCAGATAACGCTTCGGTGTCGGGATAACGTTTCCCTACTTGGATCATGGCAAAATCAATGCCGTCGTTTTTCACCTTTGTCCAGTTGATATTTCCATCCCAGCTAGAAACATCGATGCCGCACGTGACGGCATAACCAGGTGGAATAAGATAGGTTTGATCCGTGTAGCGGCTGTAAACTTCTGTTTTCGTCTGGTTAAAAACGGAGCTGAATATCTCTTCGTCGGAAAAAGAGATGTTCGGATTCTGACGCACGGGCTGCTCGGACGATGGCTCCACTGCAAATGCGGATGAAACAGGGCATACCGTGCAGCACAGCGCCAGTAAAAGGGAAGGCAATCGCTTTTTCATATCAATCATCCTTTTTGTGGATTGTTATTAAATGGTAACCTCGTTCTTATTATGCCATAATAAGGGGAAGAAAGCAAGGATATGGCGGATATTTGGTCGAAAAAGTGTATCGATACACACTGGTACATAATAAAAGGATAAGAATTTTGAAGGTCGTGAGTGCATTCCGCTGACAAATTGTTCGGGACGATCTAGATCTGATGATGAACGATGATAGCGGTATCAATCCGTTTCTACTTTTGCCAAATATGGAACAAATTGCGGCGGCAATACCAAAAGGGCATATTCGGTCATTTCTTCCGGTGATTCCTGCATATCTCGTGAAAACCACATCAAAAGGTGATGAAAAATGCCGCCGATATAAAAAGAAACTTTGTATTGTTCTATCAACGGCTTGCTGGTGTCAATTTGCGCGTGAAAATATTTTTCTAGCACATTGAGTAATATCATGGACAGCCCGGCGCGATAAATCACAAGCATTTGTTTTTTGTAATTCAGATAATGCATAAACATATTGCAGAGATATGTTCTTAAATCTGGCTTTTGAAGCCGTATTTTTTCAAGATATTCACGCATGACGCAATCCAAAAAGTAGAAAATGATGTCTTCTTTCCCGGAAAAATGCCGGTAGTATGTAGAACGGTTTACACCGGCCTTTTTTACAAGCTCGTCAATGGTGATGCTTTGAAAATCTTTTTCTTCCATTAGGATCAGCAAAGCATCAACAATATAGGATTTCATCATGCTGGACGTTGTAGATTTTCTTCTCATAAAGCAACAAAACCCCCTTGCATGTCGCAGTTAAGCCGAGAACCATTGAAAAAACAATTGAAATTGCTATAATAAAGAAACATTCGTCTCTTTTTTATTGTAATCCGGTGCGCAGAAAAGTCAAGACAGGCGAATGAAAAAATTGACAATGAAAGGCGGTATCTATAGCATGAACCAGGATGCAAATCGTTTCCTGATGGAAGAACCGATTGGAAAATTGATGGTGAAATTTGCTGTCCCAAGCATCATATCGATGCTGATAGCAGCGTTGTATAATATGGTAGATCAAATCTATATCGGACATGGTATCGGTTATTTAGGAAACAGCGCAACTTCAGTTGTATATCCATTGACGGTAATCGCTCTTGCGATTGCTTTATTGTTTGGCAGCGGTTGCGGGGCATATTTTAGCATCAGCCAGGGAAGAAAAGAATATGAAAAATCCTGCAAAGCAGTTGGCAATGCTTCGTTGATGACGTTGTTATGTTCGCTTGTTTTGGTTGCTATGTATGGTATTTTTCAGCAGCAGTTTTTGGGCTTGTTTGGAGCAACAGAACATAATGTAGCCTATGCAACGGAATATTTTCGCTATTTGATGATCGGCATACCATTTTACATGCTTTCCAATATGTTGAATATTATTATTCGTGCAGACGGAAGCCCGCGACTGGCGATGGGGATCAACTGTATCGGTTGTATTTTGAATATTATTCTAGATCCAGTTGCCATTTTTGTGTTGGAATGGGGCATGATGGGCGCGGCTGTTGCAACTGTATTCGGACAGATGGTTTCTGGGATTTTGTCTGTCGCATATCTATTCCATACTAAGAGCTTTCACCTCAAAAAAAGCAGTTTTATGCTCGATTGGAAAATCCTCAAAAATGTTATGGCATTGGGGATTAGTAGCTTCTTTACACAGGTAACGATTGTTATTGTGACTGCTGTGCTGAACAATGCGCTCGTCAAATATGGGGCGTTATCGAAATATGGAGCGGACATACCGCTTACGGTAATTGGAATTGTGATGAAAATATTTTCTGTCATTTCCGGTATCTCTATTGGGCTTACCATAGGGATACAGCCGATTGCGAGCTATAACTACGGCGCAAGGAATATCACCCGCGTGAAAAAACTGTTCCAGAGAATGCTGCTTTCTGAATTTTGTATTGGAATCATTGCTTTGGTTGTATTTGAAATTTTCCCAGCACAAATTGTTAGCATATTCGGAAGCGGCGATGAATTGTACATGGAATTTGCCACTTTGACCATGCGGATTTATTTGAGCGGGATTGTATTTACTTGTGTCCAAAAAGGCTGCGGTGCATTTATGCAGGCCGTTGGGAAACCCATCTTTTCTGCTACCATGTCATTGGTCCGGGAAGTTGTTCATGTTGTGTTGATTATTGTGCTGCCCGTCCGTTTGGGCGTCATGGGTATTTTGTATTCTGCTCCAGTTTGCGATGTTGTCGCAATTATTGTAACTGGATGGTTGACATACCGTCTTATCCGGCATTTAAACATGAGCGAGGAAGATGCACTTGAAGCAGAAGCAGTTTAGTCGGTTCTAACAGCAGTTGGAAGGCATAGCAAATTCAATAGTTTTAGCGTAAAATCAAGATAGCGGGGTTGAAACGCAAAAAAAGACATTTCCGAAGCAATAGCGCAAAGGAAATGTCTTTTTTAATCATTGGAATCATTTAATCTTCCGTTGTACCGGAGGATTTTTTTGCGTCATAATCCACAAGTGCGTCATAGATTTGGTCGACGGAATCTTTGTAATAGATACCGTCTTCGTGCTGATCTGCTGCCATCACCACAACAATGTATTGGGGTGTATCGTTGTCATCGACGGCGCCGGATACGATCCATGCATTGGTGCTGGTACCTGTTTGGGCGGTACCGGTTTTTGCAGCGACAGTCCAGCCATCCGGGCCAATGGAGTCAAATCCGTAGTGATCGGCCGCGCCTTTCATTGCAGAAACAACTTCTTGTGCCGTTTCTGCGGAGGTAACTTGTGTAAGAACCTCAGGCGTATCGGCATAGTCGTCCGAGACGGTCCCGTTGCCGGAAACCATCGACTTGATCATGTACGGCTTGAGCATTTCGCCATCGTTCAGGATGGCCTGGCAAGCCATTGCCATGTAAAGCGGCGTCACCTCAGTTTTACCTTGGCCGAATGCGATGGAACCGATGACCTCATCGCGTTCGTCCTCAAAATCCAGGTTGGAGGTTAATGTAGTGAAATCCAGTTCAATATCTTCGCCAAGCTTGAATTTCTCTAAGCTTTCGCGCAGGTTATCTGCGCCCATTTCCAGCGCCTTCGTGATGAAATATACGTTGGAAGAATAGTAAATGGCATCGCTCAGATCGATATTGCCAAACACACGGCTGTTATAGTTCGTAATTGTTTGGCCATTTTTGAAGGTATAGGAACCCTGGTCATTGACTGTGGTATCATCTACACCATGATCGATGACGGCACATGCCGTAATAATTTTGAAGTCCGAGCCGGGAGCAAAGGTAGATTTGTAGGCATTCGGCAGAAACAGACCGGTTTTCTGGCTGTATTCCGCCCAATTGTCTTCGAGCTGCGACGGGATAAATGTCGGGGTGGAAGCCAGCGCAAGGATTTCGCCAGTCTGTCCGTCCAATACGACCGAAGCGCCATTTGGAATATCGGAAATTGCATCATATGCTGCTTGCTGTAGGTCAGCATCTAGCGTCGTAGTGATATCGTTGCCACGCTTGTTGTCCGAATCGCTTTTGCTGGAAACCAACTCGGAATTGAATGTATTTTCCAACCCCGTTGTACCATAGATTGGGGAAAAATAACCGGTTACAGTGGAAAAAGCGCGTTCGTATTCAGCGTTATAGATGCGTTCGCCGTTGACTGTTTCAGAAGAATTCAACAAAGTGCCGTTGCGGTCATAAATGGAACCGCGGATATAGGTGCGCTGCCGAGTCTCCTGCGCGGCGGCTTCACGGCTCTCCGGATTCCCCAATGTCGTCCATACCAGTCCGGTTGCGACCGCGATTGCGCAAACCAAAAATGCGGTCTGGATACACTGTACGCGCCTTTTGAAGCTTGGAGTCATAGCTGGAATAGTCCCTCCTTCCGTTCCAGAGGTTTCCGGCGGAAATTGTGAGAATGACCGCCAGTATGATGAAAGTTGCCATAAGCGAAGTACCGCCGCGGGAAATGAGCGGCAATGTGATACCGGTCAGCGGGAACATGCCGATCGAGCCGCCGATAATGATAAATGCTTGTAAAATCAACTGGAAGCATAACCCAGCACACACAGCCTGATGGTATCGATCCGGGCAGTGGAAATAAATACGCGTACCGCGGATGAGCAGCAGGCCGAACAGGATGCAGACCATGAGCGCAATAATCAGGCCGCAGCGTTCCGTCAGGGCAGGGAAAACCATGTCGTTGGTCGGATTGGACAACGGAGTCGTGGTATCGCTGCCGAACGGGTTGGAGTTGAGCAACGCCTTGCGCGCTTGCAGGATCTGATAGCTTGCGCCCTGCGGGTCAATGCTTGGGTCAAGCCAGACAGTAAAACGATTGACAATCTTATTGATTTGGTTCAGGACAAATTGCATCGGGCCGAAATTGCTGGAGCCGCCGGTCAGATTTAACAGAGCCAGGCAGCATGCTGCAACAGCGGCGCCCGCCGCAATCATGATGCTGAATACCGAAGCGAATACCTTGATATCTGGTACAAACAGAAAGAGGAAGCACAGGAACGTGCACAAGACAAGCAAAAATGTGCCAAACTCGCCTTGGATGCCGAGGAAACCCAGATTCATCAGGGTTACAAGAATGGAAATCCAAATCCGCTTCTTTCCCGGCCTGTTTTTGGTACACAGCAAGCCGGCCATAACCAGCACATAAATAATTTTGTTAAATTCCGATGGTTGAATGGACATACCGCCAATGCTGATCCAGTTGCGCACGCCGCCACCTACAGCAGCGCCCAGAACCAGCGTTGCAAGATACAGGAAAATGGACAAGATGATCAGGAAAGCGGTGCCATGGGCGGACGCGATATACGGACCTGGGAAGAACTTATAGGCAAAGCCAGCAATGAGTGCAGCGGCGGCGGATAGGACGTAAATAATAATCAAAGAGGTGGGCCGCCCGTCCTCCTCCATCAACATACACTGAATCATGGTGCCAAAGGTCAGCAGCATTGCAGCGTCTAAGAAAAATGGTACGTCTGCGTGCATCTTGCGCACGAAAAACCAACCGCCATACGTGATGGCAGCCAATGGGAGCAGCATATACAAATATGCCGTGCCGCGTCCGCTCAGCGTAACGGTAAGCAGAGAAACCAGCTGGAACAGAATAAACAGTACAAGTGGCTGGGCACCAAGATACTTTTTGTCTGAACGAGCCGGTTCCTTTTTTTTCAACTTTGATACTTTTTTAAAATTTCGTTTGGCCATAACGGTCTGAATCACCTCCGGATAAATTGTGTATCATCCGATACGTCATCTATCGCACGTTCAATCTGTAACACCGTGGTGCCGAGCTGGATGCGCTCGCCGCCGACGATTGTGACTTCAGAACGGGGAACCTTGTTGACGATGGTGCCGTTCAGCGACCCGAGATCGCGCAGGCAGACCTGGCCGTTTTTGCGGAACAACTCCGCGTGCTGACGCGACACCGTAGAATCCGTGATGATGAGGTCGTTGTCGTTGCGGCTGCCAATGGTAAACGGATAATGTGTTACCGGCACGCGGCGACCAACATATACCAGAAAGAATTCGATTGGTGCCTGCGAAGGAGCCTTTGCGGGTTCCCGTTCGGGTTTGGCCGGGTCAGGCTTTGATTCTGTGGACGGCTGGTCAGAGGTCGCAAAACGGTTTGCTTTCACTATAATAAGTAATGCCAGAATGATAATAACAGCGATTGAAATCGGTTTCAAAAAACTCATTAGGTATTCCTCCTGTGCTCTTCATATTATAGCATAAAAAATCAAATTGCAAATAGTTTTTGTAAAATATATCGAGAATACGTGAAATTTGAAGTTTTGTTTACAAATTGTCGGAGGATTTTTTTGATAAATTAGGCAAAACGATTAAAAAAAGGATGGCTGCCTAGCGAATCCTTAACGCCGGATATCTTGTTTCACGCGCGGGGGATTGTTATAATAGAAGCGTAAGCTGTCGAAAATGCGTGCTCCTGCACGGAAAGACAGGAAAGGAGACCATGTTTATGGGCATGAAAACAAAGGAGAAAAAGCGCAAGGGCTTTCATATAAACAGGCGCAACGTATTGGATTTTTTTAGTACAGTAGGTATTATTCTGGTAGCATATGGAACTTCGACGCTGCTGGTCAAATTGAGCAGCAGTTCGGCCAATGTCGCGGCTGTCTTCACGCTGGCGGTCCTGTTGGTCGCGCGTATGACAGAGGGATATGGTTGGGGAATCTTGGCGTCTGTCATCGGCGTATTTTCTGTCAACTATGCGTTTACGGCGCCATATTATCAGTTTAATTTCACAGCAGCCGGATATCCGATCATTTTCCTTTCTCTGTTATTGATTGCAGTGATTACCAGCGCGTCAACCGATAATGTCAAGCAACAGGCACGCCGGGCGCGTGCCAGCGAGCGTAGCGTGCGGCGGCTGTATGATTTTTCACAAAAGCTTGCCAGCGCGCACAATGGGGAGCAGATGATCCAATTGACCATGCAGTATTTGCATGAGCAGCTCGAGTGCCCGGTGCTGTATCTCAAGCAGGCGGATGATATCGCTCGGGATGCGGAGCTGATATGCGGGGAAATCGGCGGCTTTGTGTCCACTTCGATTGAACATGCCGCTGTTTGTGATTGCTTTGCACAGGTTTGCGATACTGGCGCAGGCACCACCCATGCCCCATTCGCGCAGTTCCGATACATCCCTTTGACGTGCGGCGACAATATGTTCGGCTGCGTCGGACTGCTGTTGCGAGACCGCAAGGTATCGGATGAAACCTTCGAGCATGTGCGGGCAATTTTGGCGCAAACCGGAATTTCGCTCGAACGGCAAAAATTTGCGGAAGAGCGAAACCGGGCGGCGATGGCGGCAGATCGAGAAAAGCTGCGCAATAACCTGTTGCGCACGATTTCCCATGATCTCCGAACGCCGCTGACCGGTATCATCGGGGCTTCCGCGGCAATTGAGGAAAATGGCGATCAGATCGGGCGTGTGGAAACCCAGAAGCTTGCCTCCGACATCCATGAGGATGCCGAATGGCTGCTGCGGATGGTAGAAAACCTGCTTTCGGTGACACGGGTTTCTCAGACGACAGAGCTGAAAAAATCAGAGGAACCGGCGGAGGAGGTCATCGCAGAGGCAGTGCTGCGCTGCAAAAAGCGTTTCCCAGACGCGCAGATCCGTGTCCAGCTTCCCGAGGAAATGCTGTTTATTCCGATGGACGTCACACTGATTGTACAGGTACTGATCAATTTGATTGAAAATGCCATCCATTATGCCGGGACGCCGATTGATATCAGCTTGCGGCGCAATGGAGCATCCGCTGAGTTTATCGTACGGGATTTTGGCCCGGGGATTCAGGGAGATACGAAAGATACGCTGTTTGAAGCTGCACAGGTACAGTCGGATAGCAAGCGTGGCCTGGGCATTGGGCTGACGCTTTGCCGCTCGATTATTGCAGCGCATGGCGGGACTATTTCGCAGAAAAATCATCCGGATGGCGGCGCACAGTTTGTATTCACCTTGCCAATGGAGGAGGAAGCATGAACAGGGAAACCATTTTAATTGTAGAAGATGAACAGCCGATAGCCCATGTGCTGACGACTGTGCTTTCAGCCAATGGATACCATACCTTACAGGCAGAAACCGGAAGCCTGGCGCGTTCTATCATCAATTCGCATTGTCCGCATCTGATCCTGCTCGACCTCGGTCTGCCGGATATGGATGGCCTAGATCTGCTGCGCTGGCTTCGAAGCTGGTCCGGCGTGCCGGTTCTGGTTGTATCTGCGCGGGAAGAAGAGCTGCAAAAGGTGGAAGCGTTGGACTTGGGGGCGGATGATTATATCACCAAGCCGTTCGGGACCTCCGAACTGTTGGCACGTATCCGCACTGCACTGCGCCATCAGGCAAAATTGGATTCCGGTGATGACTTGCCGCGCGGAAGCTATACCGTCAAGGATTTGACGGTGGACTTTGAACGGCGGCAAGTGACTGTGGCCGGCAAGCTGATTCATCTGACCCAAATAGAATATAAAATCGTGGAATTGATCGCACGTCGGCCAGGCCGCGTGCTGACGTATGATTATATCATAAGCCGGATATGGGGGCCGTATGCAACCGACAACAATCGGATCCTGCGCGTCAATATGGCGCATATCCGGCGTAAGCTGGAGCAGAATCCGGCAGAGCCGTACTATATCCGCACGGAAATCGGCGTGGGCTACCGTATGGCAGAAGAGTAAATAACCGAAATAGAATGGAAAACCTGAGCGGAAAAGAATCTGCTCAGGTTTTTTTGCTATGCGGGCATCCGAGAGAAAGCTGCGGCTTTTCGTGGACAATCACCAGGATTTTGATACGCGGCTTTTCCATTTTCAGGCGGATCCGTTTGATATATACATGATATCGGTATTTTTCTACATAGTCGTGATATGTCTTGGAATCCTTTTCGTTCAGTTTTCCAATTTCGTCCCCATTTTCTGTGATGATGGTACAGTTGGAACCGTTAGAATCGCAGATGATAAATACTGGCTGCCCCTCGGTACACGTGTCGATGGTTTGCCGACGTGCTTTTTTCCCTGTGCCCTTCAGTTTCCAGACCAGACGAACATCGCCGTTTGCGGCAGGGGTAGGAATCGGTTTCCCTGTTTGTATGTGTTTTTCCTGAAGCTCTGCCTGTGCCATTGCAGTCTCCTCCGTTTCCTGTTGCTAACTGTTTACCATCATACCATAGTTTGGGCATGCAATCAACATTTGCAGGGCAAAATAACAGAGGCGATAAGGTAAACTGTGCATGTAAAAAAGTTTAAAATTGGATATTTATTAATATACAGTTTGTAGTATACTGTTATCAAAGTGAAATCGCGCGATCTTTTCCATCATAAATTCATGATATTGCGAGGGATTTTTTTATGTCTGAACGTTACGAACTGAATAAACAGCTGGCACAGATGCTCAAGGGCGGCGTCATCATGGATGTCACAACGCCGGAGCAGGCGAAAATTGCAGAGCAGGCGGGCGCATGCGCTGTTATGGCGCTTGAGCGCATTCCGGCGGATATCCGTGCAGCGGGCGGCGTATCCCGCATGAGCGACCCAAAGATGATTCAAGGCATCCAGGAGGCGGTCAGCATTCCGGTGATGGCAAAGGTGCGCATCGGGCACATTGTGGAAGCGCAGATTCTGCAGGCGATTGAGATCGATTATATCGATGAATCCGAAGTGCTCTCGCCGGCGGATGATGTCTATCATATTGACAAGACGAAATTTGACGTGCCGTTTGTATGCGGTGCGCGTGACCTCGGGGAAGCGTTGCGGCGCATTGCGGAGGGCGCGTCCATGATCCGCACCAAGGGGGAACCGGGTACGGGCGATGTTGTGCAGGCTGTGCGCCATATGCGCAAAATGATGCAGGAAATTCGCCGCGTTTCCTCCATGCAGGAGGATGAGCTGTATGAAGCGGCAAAGCAGCTGCAAGTTCCGTACGACTTACTGAAGCAAGTGAAGGAAAGTGGCCGTTTGCCGGTTGTTAACTTTGCCGCAGGCGGTGTGGCAACGCCGGCAGATGCAGCGTTGATGATGCAGCTGGGTGCCGAGGGCGTATTTGTCGGATCCGGTATTTTCAAATCAGGCGATCCAGCCAAGCGCGCTGCGGCAATCGTGCAGGCTGTCACCAACTACAATGACCCGTACAAACTGGCAGAGCTGTCAAAGGATCTGGGTGAAGCCATGGTTGGCATCAATCCGCAGGAAATTCGCCTGATTATGGAGGAGCGCGGACAATGACAATCGGTGTTCTTGCATTGCAGGGGGCATTTGTTGAGCATGAACAGCGGCTAACGGAATTGGGCGCGCAAGCTGTCCAGCTGCGCTGCAAAGAAGACTTGCAGCAGGCGTTGGATGGTCTGATCCTGCCGGGCGGGGAATCCACAGCGATGGGAAAGCTGCTGCGGGAGCTGGATATGCTAGAACCGATCCGGGAGAAAATTCGTACAGGAATGCCGGTATTGGGGACGTGCGCAGGGCTGTTGTTGCTTGCGGAAACGATAGAAAATGACACCAGGACGCATCTGGCGACCATGTCGATCACAGCCAACCGCAATGCATACGGCAGGCAGCTGGGCAGTTTTTATACGGAGCAGCGTTTTGCGGATGGGAAAATCATTCCGATGACGTTTATCCGTGCGCCGTATATCCGATCCGTGGGGGAAGGCGTCACGGTACTGGCGGCTGTGGATAACAGGATTGTCGCCGCGAGGCAGAAAAATCAGCTGGTGACGGCGTTCCATCCGGAACTGAATGACGATAGCACCGTCCATGCATATTTTCTGGATATGATTTCAGAATACAAAACAGCAAAGCGATAGAAATGATTTGAGCCGGGAATGCGATTGCGGATTCCCGGCTCATCTTGTATTACAAGAACTTTTTCATCTGATCGATGTTGGCCTGTTCGGTTGCAAGCAGCTGATTGGCCAGGCTGGTTACCTCGTGGTCATGGACGTCGCATTCACGGATGGTTTGCATGCTTTTGGTCACACCCATGGTATTCCCCTGGATCATCATATTGGCAAGATTGGATTGGGAGGAATCCATCATGGTTTTTAACCCGGAGGACAGCTCGCTGGACCATTTTGCAAACGTGCCGACGTCTTCTGGCTGGCCGCTGTGTTTGCGCAGCAGTTTATCGGCGGAGTCGTGAATTTTGTTGTATTCTGTCCGCTGTTGCTCCAGCGCCTGGCGGAATGTGCCGTCCGCATATTGGATGACGGAGTTGATACCGTCTACACCCATTTCTGTGGTCTGCCGGATATGATTGAGCAGTGTGCATTCGTCTTTCATGTGATTCACCTCAAAAAAAGTATCCGCAGGGCAGAGGCAATTTATGCGGGAAAAGAAAAAGTCCCGTATGGTGTTTTTCCATACGGGACAATGCGTTGTCATTCGTCAAACAACGGGGTGCTGAAATACCGTTCCGCCGTATCCGGCAGGACAGTTACAACGGTCTTGCCTGGGCCAAGCTTTTTGGCAAGCTTGCGCGCTGCGGCAACGTTGGTGCCGCTGGAGATGCCGCACATCAGGCCCTCCAGCCTTGCCAGATCTTTTGAGGTCTGGATTGCCTCGTCATCTGTTACAATATAAATATCGTCATAGATGCCCGTGTTCAAGATATCCGGAATCAGACCGTCACCAATCCCCATTTGTAAGTGGGTGCCCACTGTGCCGCCTGCCAAAATAGCCGCATTCTGTGGTTCCACGGCCCAAATGGTCATGTGTGGATTTTTCTGTTTCAGGACCTCGCCGATGCCAGTGATGGTGCCACCGGTACCAATGCCGGAGCAGAAGCCGTCGATCGGGCCATCCACTTGTGCCAATATCTCCAGCGCGGTCTGGCTACGGTGTACTGCTGGATTGGCTGGATTTGCAAACTGCTGCGGGACGAAAACCTTTGGATTTTCCGCAGCCATGCGCAGCGCGGTGCGGAGACATTCGTCAATGCATTTGCCAATATCGCCGTCGTCGTGAATCAGGATCACTTCTGCGCCGTAGTGGCGGACCAGCTTGCGGCGTTCCTCACTGACGGAATCCGGCATGATGATAATGGTCTGATAGCCGCGTACTGCGCCAATCAGCGCAAGGCCAATGCCCTGGTTGCCGCTGGTGGGTTCCACAATGATGGAGTCTGGGCCAATCAGCCCTTTTTCTTCGGCATCTGCGATCATGTTGAATGCCGTACGGGTTTTGATTGAACCGCCTACGTTCAGGCCCTCAAACTTTACCAGGATTTGTGCGCTGTCCGGCTCTGCCATACGGCTCAGACGGATAATTGGTGTGTGTCCCATTGCCTCTAGTACGTTGTTATAAATCATGCTGTCCATCCTCTATTACAAGTCTGCGGCGTTGTTCCGCAGGTGAAATTCTTTGTGTTGTCACACTAAAAAATCATTATACTGTATTTTGGCGGATAATGCAATGAAAACGTTTTCTCAGGCGGCATTGTCTGCGGAGCCGTCTGCCGAAGACGTATCCGTGGCGCCATGCGACTTGGCATATTCTGTATCATACGTTGTTGGGATGGTTTTGGTGATGATATATTCGCCAAATGCGGCTTCCGCAATGCTGCGCAAATTGGAAGTCGACATATTCACCCGGCCAGAAAGGGCGTGCGAATGAGACAGAGATTCCGTGTAATCGTCCATGGGGATGACACGATAGCCACGCCAATTGGAATTAAAATAACACACAAGCGGCATAACACCGGGGTTTTCCACAACAACCGTTCCGTCGGTCTGGCGGGTCAGCGTGACTTGCAGCATGGCTTCAACCATGGTTGCAGACTTATCTTGTGCAGAAACAAAATTGCCGGTAGAATAAATGCAGAACGCCCGATTGCCGTTTTCCGATTCCACCCACTCACATGGCTGGCACACATGCGGATGGCCGCCGATGATTAACGTCGCGCCGTTTTCCGTCAGAAATTTAGCGAGCTCTTCCTGTTCTTCATTCTGTACGTCCTGATATTCTTCACCCCAGTGCATGACAACGACAACGGCGTCGCATGCTTCTTTGACGGCGGCCATTTCCGAAGCGATGGTATCTTTATCGATCAAGGATACCAGATCGGGGTTGTTATCCGGCAGAGAATAGCCGTTTAGGCCGTATGTATAGGCGAGAAAGCCAATTTTCATACCGTTGCGCTCTACATAACGGATTTTTGCACGGTCTGCGGCATCTTTTGCAATTCCAATGCGGATAATGCCGTCGGATGCATGGGAATCCCAGAAATCAATCGTATCGTATAACGCACTGGAGCCAGAATCCATGGCATGGTTGTTTGCGTGTGATATGACATCGAAACCGGCATCAATCAACGCTTCCCCACATGCCTGCGGTGTATTGAAGCTTGGATATCCGGCAGGCTCGCCGGTGCCCAAAGGAGATTCCTGGTTGACAAATGCAATGTCGGCGCTTTGCACATACGGTTTGATTTCCTCGTAAAACGACGTGAAATCGTAACTTCCGTTTCCATTATAAGCATCTTTTAACAATGTATTGTGGATCAGGTTATCGCCGACGGCAATGAGCGAGACACTGGCTGGCTCATATACAGGCTCGTCCTGCTCTTTTGTTTGCGCTGCTGCGGCGGACGTGCCGGTATCGTCCTCTGCATTGGGATCAGAGGAATGGTTCATCAGTGCGCGAACGGCCAAAATGATGACGGCGAGAATAACCAACACACAGACCGCTGTTAAGGCAAGCCGACGGCGTCTGCGTCTGCGGATTTTGGCTCGTTTTGCAGCTGATATCCGCTTAGGGGGTTTTTGTGCATGGGGGGATTGTGACATATTTTTTCTCCTCTCTTTGTATCTCTTTTTTCTAGTTTGACAACAATCGGCACGGTTGTCAAGAAATATTTTGCATCTTGTTACCATGTTGTGGATTTGATTCCAAAATTCTTGGCAGACAGTTGACTTTTCTGTAGAAGTGTTTTACGATTATGCTATAGAGTGAGGAGAGAAATTCATCCATTATAAAGGAGAGATATGGTTTTGAAAAATGAAATGCAGAGGAAAATATGCGTCATTGGGCACAAAAATCCGGATACAGATTCCATCTGCTCTGCAATCGCTTATGCAAATCTGAAAAATGTGATTTCGGACCGTGAATATGAGCCGCGTCGGGCGGGTGAAATCAATCAGGAGACAGCATTTGTCCTGAACCGGTTTCATATGAAGGCGCCGCAGAATTGCCTCGACGTACATGCGACGGTAAGCGATATCGATATCCGGTATATCGACGGCGTGGACAGCAATATGACGTTGCGCAAAGCATGGGAAACCATGCGAGACAAAGATATCACGACACTCCCAATTACGACGGGCGAGAATAAATTGGATGGCCTAGTTACGCTGAAGCGTTTGGCTATGGCGAATTTGGATAGTCTGGATCCGCATGCGGTGGCCAATGCCGTTACACCGATCAGTAATATTGTAGAAACGCTGCAGGGTACGTTGATTACAGGCTCCAATGATATGATTATTGATGAGGGGAAAATTGTTATCGCTGCGGGAAGCCCGGAAGCAATGGAAAACATGGTCGATCCGGGCGATATTGTCTTGGTTGCCAACCGATACGAAGCGCAGCTTTGCGCCATTGAATTGGAGGCTGCGTGCCTCGTGGTGTGCATGACGCCGAATATTGCGAAAACTATTATTAAGATTGCAAAGGAACACAACTGCACGGTCATCAGCACGCCATACGATACATATGCCGCGTCTTGTCTGATTAACCAGAGCATCCCGATCCGACACCCTATGGCAAAAACGATGATTAGCTTTCAGCTGTCCACACCGATTGAAGAGGCCAAAAAGGTGATGGGACAGGTGCGGCATAATTATTTCCCGGTTATTGACAACGAAGGCTACTATCAGGGCGTTATCTCACGTCGTAATCTGCTCAATTTACAGCGTAAGCAATTGGTTCTCGTCGACCACAACGAGAAGACGCAGTGTGTCGATGGTTTTGAAGAAGCAGATATTTTGGAAATCATTGATCATCACCGCATCGGTAGCTTAGAAACCAGCGGGCCGGTATATTTCCGCAATCATCCGGTCGGCTGCACGGCAACCATTATCTACCAGATGTATCAGGAAAATAATGTTGAAATCGAACCGGATATGGCGGGGATTTTGTGCAGCGCTATTCTGTCGGATACATTGATTTTCCGATCGCCAACTTGTACGCCGCAGGATGAATATGCAGCCCGCCAGCTGGCGAAGATCGCCGGCATCGAGGTGGAAGCGTTTGCACAGGAGATGTTCGAAGCTGGCGAAAACTTAGAGGGAAAAACACCCGAGCAAATCCTGATGCAGGATTATAAGGTATTTGTCAGCAGCAGCAAGATCCGTTTTGGTGTTGGGCAAGGAAGCTATGTCAGCAGAAAAAACCGTGAAACAGCAAAGGAAATGCTCATAGGGACGATGGAAGAGATGATGGAAAGCCAGCACATCGATATGATCTTTTATCTGATAACCAACATCTTGGATCAATCGAGCGAGGTACTGTTTGCAGGTAAAGATGCCGACACAATCTTGGCCAATGCATTCCGCTGCGAAGTGAAAAAAGGGGAGCCGTTGCTGTTGCACGGCGTTGTTTCCCGTAAAAAGCAATTTATTCCATCTATGCTAAACGCAATGCAAGATCAGTAATCGTACATAAAAAAAGCCATGGGGCAGTTCATTCACTGTCTCATGGCTTTTATCCGTTTATAGATATCAATCGTCAATGCCGAAGCGATTTTCTAAGCGGTCTTCCGCGTCGTCCAGCATGTCTTCCAGCTTTTCGATTTCACGATCCTGCTCGCGGAAATCGGTATAGCTCAGCGTACCTGCGCGGTACTGCGCTTCGAGCGCATCCTCGTACTGATCCAGTTCGCGGTCCAGCGCGTCTAGGGCAGATTTCTGTTCAAAATACAGCGTATGGTTTTCGTCAGAAGTACCGGAGGGCTGGGTAGCGTCTGCACTAGAAACAGCATCGGTTACTTTTCCCGAGAGCGTTTCCAGATCATTTTCTTGTGTCGTATCTGTGGTGCTGGAGGCTGTGTCTGCGCTTGTGTCTGTGTTGGTATCCGGGGCAGAGCCTGTGTCGCTGCTTGCGGTGGTATCCTGTTGGTTGCCGGAATCCTGCTGCAAATCTGCAATCTGCTGCTCTAGTTGGTTTACCTGCTGTTGTAATTCCTCTTCGCGGCTATTGGATCCGCAACCGGCCAGCAGGGCAATCAGCGCGGTAACGGACGCGAGCAGCATCAAACGTTTTTTCATAGCAAAGACCTCACTTTCGTTGGTATGAAATGATGGGGAGTGCTTGCCATTATCATACCATACTGATGGGAATAATTGCAACAGATTCTTTGATATTCAGTCAAAAAAATGGACCATCCACCACGATGCGGCAGATGATCCATACAATGGCGGAGAGGATGGGATTCGAACCCATGTGCGATTGCTCGCAAACTGATTTCGAGTCAGCCCCGTTATGACCACTTCGATAC
>JAUNIY010000198.1 GCA_030523305.1 Eubacteriales bacterium | reverse complement strand
GATATAATCGTTCATTTTTCATCCTCTCCTGTTTCTAAATATTTCAACCTGCTGGTCACGAACCTGTATGATAACATCCACATGTTCCACCAGTTTTTTGTGATGTGCGATGATAATATAAAAACCATAGTCTGTATTTTGTGCAATAAACTGGTTGAATTGCTCCTCTGATACTGCGTCATAGTTGGAAGTCGGTTCGTCAAGTACTAAAATATCACTTTTTCTATTTAATGCGCGGAGCAGCGCTACCTTTTGCCTCTCCCCTCCAGAAATCATCGAGCCATTGCTACCAACTTTCGTTTGGTAACCGTCTTTCAATTGTTGAATCGATTTATCGCAAAAGTTCACAAGATGGCGCTTACCGTTTCGACTATCCAAATCGATATTATCTTCTATACTGCCTGAAAACAGATAAATATCCTGAGATACTACGCTAAAATGTGAACGATAACTACCAATATCAAAGTCATCAATAGGAACACCATTGATAAATATTTTCCCTTCGTTCGGGTCATAAATCCTGAGCAGAAGATTCAGGAGCGTACTTTTACCAGAACCATTCTCACCAAGAATCAGGACCTTATCTCCCCGATACAAGTCGAATGACACTTTCTGTAAAATCATTCGTTGTTTCAATGAAATGCTGACATCACGAAAAGAAATGGTGTCGATTGGTTCTGTCAATGGAAGTGTGTGTTCTGAACTTTCTTCTTCCATAGCGTAAAATTCCTTTAAACTGTCAAGATTCGGTAGGATTCTCTTCATCATCCGAACGGTATCCAGAATGATCGTAACCGGCGAAAAGAAGTAGGATGAAAAGCCAATAAAAGAAATCAATTCACCTAATGTCAATTGGCTATGGATAATTTGCGTAATGCCAATGATATACAGAAGATTGGTGGAAAGGCTGGTGATAATGGAAAAAGAAAGTGAACTTTTGCTGCTTATCAGCAATGCTTCTTGCTGTGCCTTTGTTGTGTCTTTCAGAATATCTTCATATTCATTTACCTTGCGGGATTCTAACCCCCACATTTTGATATCAATCATTCCATTCACAAAATCATGAAACCAACTGTTAAAATGCTGTTCTTGCCGTTGACACTCCTTGGCACACGCCTGTTCGATTTTGCCGAATTGCATATTGACCGCAATCCGGAGAGGAAGTAACAAAAGAATGAACAGTGATAGCTTCCAGTCCAAAATAAATAGCCCAATCACTGTACCAACTGCAGTCATAATATAAAGGAAGACTTTTAACAAATATCCCTCAATAATATTCAGGACACATTCAATATCATACGTAGCATTGCGAACAACCTGAAATACCCCCTGTTCCTTGTAATACGATGCCTTCAATTTCATTGCATGCGAAAAAGCATCCTTCTTTAAATCAATGCCTATCTTGCGGCACATGGCGTATTCCGCCTTACTTCCCATATACTCAATAACAGCTCCCAATGCTGCAAAAAAAAGCAGCAGCACAGCACCAATTACAGTATTGCGAATATCGAGTAAGAACAGTCCATGGTCCAGCATAAAGCGGTTAATAAATGGTGTAACCGCGGATATCATGGATGTAAAGACGGACAACAGAAGGATCAAAATAATATCCTGCCAATATTTTTTTAAATAGAGAACTACAGGAATGGTCTGTCTCATTTGATTCATATTTTTCTCCCAATATCATTTCTCTAATATCTAGGTTTTTATCTAGATTTTCAATAGTATAACATGTCAAACTGCACTTTCTGTAATTTCAGTATTCCCACCTTTCTCATAGCAAGTTATCCAAATAATACCAAACTCATAGGATATACCAAGAAACATGTTCACATAAGATTTTGTCCCAAAGCTTCGATATACCGCAGCTTCTTTTCACACCGCATCCATATATGTTCCAAAGCCACATGTTCGGACGTTGGATTCCGGACATCTTCTAACATTTTTTCAGCCCATGCCAAGCGAGGCAATCCGCTATAACGGCGATATCGTCTCCACACAAATTTCAATAGCAATCCGACGGGCAAACAAGAAATAAAAAACCGCAAAGGCCGTTAGGCCTCCACGGTTATCAGAGATTACGATATCTTGTTTGTAGATATTCTCCGCGAATCTACGATAGTATGCAGCCTATCGTAACACAAGCTTAGATTGGTTCGCCGGAAACACTGACATTGTTTGCCTGCTCGCGCGCAAGCAATTCCTTCATCACAGTCGGATATTCTTTGTCGAGCTTGTAGAACAGCAGGATAATGATCACAAAAACTGCAGTGGCAACCATACCATATACAAACAGATTGTAAACAGTATCCAACGCCTGTTGTGTCTGCTCAGCTGCCGTTGCTGTACCATTGTAACCTGCCCAGCTCATAATTGCACCAATGGCTGCAGAACAGATACCCTGGCCAAACTTTTGCCCAGATGTAACTGCGGACTGGATTGCTGACGGAGTGCGGATTCCGGTTTTCCATTGGCCATATTCAACAACATCTGCAACCATTGTGTACATCATTGCGTATTCACATGCCAGTCCAACACCTCTCAACAACGTACCGCCGAACACAACTGGCACACTTGTCGGATTGACCGGAACCACAAGCGCTCCAATGATGATGCAAATTGCGCCGAAAATACACCAATTGCGTTTGCTCATCTTGTGAATCAATAGGCCAATCACCGGCGTACAAACAATCATCATAATCTGGCAAGCAGAATTGATCACTCCCATCAGGTTCTCTGTGCCAAGGAAATTTTTGCAATAATACGTAAGCATTGTGCCTGCAATTGTCTGATAAAATGCCAATGCAAAGAAAAACAGAAAGGCAATGATAAAATACTTATTTTGAAACAGAACTATAATTGCAACCTTCAGCGGAACTTTTTCTCCATTTGTTTCATCGACAACCTGAACACGTTCTTTTGTAAAGAAAAAGCACCATAATAATAGCAAAGAGCATGCGATACCATAAATTGCAGTTGCCTTAATCCATGCTTGCTGTCCACCGCCAAGCAAATCTACCAACGGAAGGAAGCCAAGCGTCATTGCCATGTTCGCAATCGGAGAAATCGTCATTCGGATGATATTCGTATTCGCACGCTCATCCTGATTGCGGGTGAGATAAGTAACCAAGGTTGCATATGGAAGTTGTGTCAACGTATAAACCACCGTCAACATCAAATTATACGTGATAAAAATATAGATTGCCTGCGCCATATCTCCGACGGCCGGAACGGTCATCAGCAGCACGGATGCCACCGTATATGGGACTGCCATACGCAGCAGCCATACTCTGACGCGGCCATGTTTCGAACGGGTCCGATCGACAAGAAAGCCCGCCGCCATATCGGAAGCACCGTTAAATACCTGAGAAATGGCGATAATTGTTCCAACTGTTGCAGGGGATACACCCACAACATCCGTATAAAAAAACACCAGCAGCGTTGTAAACAGGGCAAACATTGCACAGGTTGCAACTTCCCCCATACTATACGAAAGTTTTTCGTGCAGACTCAGTTTTTCGTTCTGGCGGTTTTCCTCCAAATTATTTTCGTTCTGACCATTCATTCTGTTATATTGACTCCTCCTAATATATAAGTGTAGGGTTTCAGTACCCAACAGCCAGTTGGGACTTA
>JAUNIY010000029.1 GCA_030523305.1 Eubacteriales bacterium | reverse complement strand
CATTACATATTGTACCAAATATTTTTGCGTTTGTACACTGTTTTTTTATAATTTCGCAGCAAATATCAAATATTTTTCTATTGATGGTCGTTTGCGCCACGACGCTGACCGGAATTTTCCGCAAATCCTGTCCATTTTCCGGTATTGCGCACAGTGCCTGCTGCAATTCTTCCGGCGTTTCATATACCTCGGATGCGCCGCACCACCCCTGTATACCCACAACCTCTGGATGATTGCGCGAGCCGATGATGATAACGCGGCGGCCATTTTGGCTCTCTTCACGGGCAATCCGATGGATCTTTCCAACAAACGGACATGTCGCGTCGACAATCGTACAGCCCTTGTCCTCCAATGCCCGGATCACGGCTTCGGACACACCATGGGCACGGATCAATACTGGCACGCCGTCCGGTATATCTGAAACCTGTTCTGCTTTATGTACGCCCATCTGTTCGAGCCGCCGCACTTCATGGGCGTTGTGGATGATATCGCCCAACGCCCAGATGCTGCCATATTCCTGACAGGCACGTTCTGCCATCTCGACAGCGCGGCGCACACCAAAGCAAAAGCCCGCTGTTTTCGCTACGGTAACCATATCACAGATTCTCCTTCAGTGCATATACACGTTTCATCATCTCATCCGCCAATTTGCGGTATCCCTCCTTGGTACGCGTCTTTTCCGGCACAAACGGTTTGCCGATCACAACATAAACCTTGGAGCGAAATTTTTTGTTTTCCGATACATAAATCGGCAGAATCGGCGCCCCGGTCCGCGCAGCAATCATCGCTGCGCCTTCCTTCGCAGCATCACCCTCCGCATGCTTAGTCGTGCCCTCTGGAAAGATCAGCAGCTTTTTGCCTTCCTTGATGGCTTTGAGCGACGTTTTGATCGCTCCAATATCCGCTGTGCCGCGATCCACTGGAAATGCGCCCAATGCCGTAATCAGTGGCGCCAATGGCTTGATTGCAAACAGCTCTTTCTTTGCCATGGCGACAATCGGATATTTGTTCCCCATAGCAGTTGCAATGAGCACAGGATCCGCCCATTGGGTATGATTGGCTATAACGACGCATCCGTCCTCTGGGACATTTTCACGCCCGATGACATGATAATCGTATTTCAAATGATCATAAACATTGACGACCGGAATGGCAATCGCCTGAAATTTTGGATGGAATTTCATGTGTCAAACCTCCAATGCGCGCCGGATGATGTCTTCGACTGCTTCCATGGACTGCTCCAGGGTCAACTCGCTGGTATCCACCAAGATTGCGTCCTCCGCCTGCCGCAGTGGTGCGGCGGCACGCGCCATATCGTCATGGTCGCGCTGCACCATATCAGCCAGCACTTCATCAAATGTGACTGTTTCACCCTTTTCCTGTAATTCCAAAAACCGGCGACGCGCACGCGCCTGTGCCGATGCCGTCAGGAAAATCTTGACCGCTGCGTCCGGCAAAATCACCGTGCCGATATCGCGCCCATCCATAATGACATTGTGCGTTTTCGCCATTTCCCGCTGGGTATCCAGCAAAAATGCGCGCACAGCCGGGACTGCGGATACAAAAGAAGCATATTTCGATATTTCCGGTGTGCGAATCAAGCTGGAAACGTCCTCGCCATTGAGCAGGACATGCTGTGTGCCTGCTTCGTATTTCAGGCTGACCTTCAGTCCGTCATCCAGCACCGCCGGGATCTTTTCCGTCTCCCCCAGCAGCACGCCGGCGCGACATACCGCAAGGCCAATGGTGCGGTACATTGCTCCTGTATCGACATAGACAAATCCCAAACGTCCAGCCACTGCACGTGCAATCGTGCTTTTTCCCGCGCCAGATGGTCCGTCAATAGCAACTGCAATTGATTTCATACTCTCTCCTCACTTTTATTTCCCATAGCCTGCGTGGTATCCTGCAAGATAACCGGTTGACCATGCAATTTGCAAATTAAACCCGCCAGTGTAGGCATCAACATCGATGATTTCCCCGGCAAAATACAGATAAGGAACTACTTTGGATTCCATTGTTTTGGGTACAATTTCTCGTACAGAAACGCCGCCCGAGGTAACAATGGCATCGCGTACCGGCCCCGGTCCGCTGATATCCAGCGAAAAATGCTTGAGCTGCTGAAGCAGCGCATGACGCTGCTGTCTTGTAATGGTGTTTACCTTCTGATGTGGATCAATGCCAGAGCGTTCCACAACAATCGGAATCAATTTGCGCGGCAGCAGCTTCCCCAGCGCATTGCGAAAATCCGCATTCAACGCCTGCGAGAAATCGGATACAATGCGCTTATCCAGCGCCGTCTCGTCCAGCGCGGGCTTGAAATCGATCTCCACATGATACGATGCTTTATCCCATTTTCTCATATGGGAAGACGCACTGAGCACCAACGGTCCTGATATACCGAAATGTGTAAACAGCATCTCACCAAAGCCGTCATGCAGCTTTTTCCCGTTTTCAAAAACCGTCAATGTGACATTCCGGAGCGAAAGTCCCTGCAAACGCGGACATACCTTATCCGGGCTGACCAATGGTACGAGCGACGCGCGCAGTGGCGTTACCGTATGCCCCAGCTTTTCCGCCCACACATAGCCGTCGCCCGTCGAGCCAGTCAACGGATAGGATTTCCCACCAGTTGCCAATATAACGCGATCTGCCTGCCACAACCGCCCGCCTGCCACAACGCCGGTTACGCCGCTTTCCTCTGCCTGTATATCGGTAACTGTTTCATGTACGATTGTCACACCGCAACGGCGCACCCAGTAAAACAAGGCGTCTACAATATCCCTTGCGTTATCAGAAACCGGGAAGACACGGTTTCCCCGTTCGGTTTTCAGCGGTACGCCCTGTTTCTCAAAAAAATCCATGGTATCCTGCACGGAAAATGCGCCCAGTGCGCTGTACAAAAAACGCGGGTTCTGCGGCACATGCGCCAAAAATTCCTGTATGTCGCAGTGATTTGTGACATTGCAGCGGCCCTTTCCGGTAATGGCGAGCTTACGCCCCACTTTTTCATTGCGCTCAAACAGCAGCACGCAGGCACCCTGCAATGCTGCTGTCCCTGCCGCCATCAGCCCGGCGGCTCCGCCGCCGATGACGGCGACTGTTATTTGGTTATTCGTTGTCGAGCTTTTCATAGACCTCATATTCGTCCCAGATGGATTCCAGATGTGTAAAAGTTTCGCTGATTTCCTTTTGCTTCCGCATACCGATCGCAACAATCAGCGCATTGACAACACTGAGCGGCGCCACTAGGGAATCGACAAAGGATGCCATATCGCTCTTTGCCAACAGCGTATAATCTGCCGTCTGACTCAGTGGGGACAACTGGCTGTCCGTCAGCGCAATGACAGTTGCGCCAGATTTTTTGGAATATTCCAACGCTTTGAGCGTGCGCTTGGAATAGCGCGGGAAGCTGACACCGAGCACCACGTCCCCCTCACCGACACGGAGGATCTGTTCAAAAATTTCGCTGACGCTGTTGGTATGAATCAGCTTCACATTCTCAAACATCAGATTGAAATAGAAGCCCAAAAATCCCGACAGAGATGCCGACGAACGCACACCAAGGATATAGATATTCCTTGCCTTCAAGATCGCTTCTACGGCCATTTCAAACGAGTTGCGGTCAATTTCATCCAACGTCATCCGGATCTTGTCGATATCCGCAGTCAGTACGGATTGCAGGATATCCTGATCTCCCATGCGGTCGCTGGTAACTTCCATGCGTTGCACTGCTGTCAGCTTGTTGCGAATCATTTCCTGCAATGCCTTTTGCAGCTGCGGATAGCCGCCATAGCCCAGCTCCGTCGCAAAACGGACAACGGTAGATTCACTGACGCCAACGGTTGCTCCCAGCTTGCTTGCAGTTAAAAATGCAGCCTTATCATAGTGCTCAATAATATATTTTGCTATCAAACGCTGCCCTTTCGAGAATGTTGACAGGTTATTTTGTATTTTGCTCATCAAATCATTCATAATCGCTGCCTCAAACCTCATCATTCTTTATATTCTTATATATTGATATTGTATCTGCTGAGGCAAAAAAATGCAAGTGTTTCCGATGTAAATTGCAAAATTTATGCAGGAATCGCATCACATACGTGGATTTCTGCGGTTTCCTGCCTCCCGCAGCATCGAAAGCTCCTGCGGGGTCAGCTCCCGCCAATGCCCAGGTCTTAGGGATTTGTCCAATACCAAGGGGCCAATCGCAATCCTGCAAAGCCGCAGCACCCGGAAGCTGCATTGTGCGCACATCTTACGGATCTGCCGATTGCGCCCTTCGTGAATGGTGATGTGCAGCACATGCGTGCTTTCCGCATCGCTCCGGCAGAGCTTGACCTGTGCGGGACGGATGGTATAGCCATCAATGTCCATGCGTTTCCCAAGATCAGGAATGTGTTCCTTTGGGCCACGTACCGTCACCTCGTAGGTCTTGTCCACATGGCTGCTTGGATGCGTCAAGGCATCCAGCAGCGCGCCGTCGTTGGTCATCAACAGCAGCCCTTCAGAATACTGATCCAGCCGCCCCACCGGCAGGACGCGTACCGGGCATTGCCGGACCAGCTCCGCCACGTTTTTTCGTTTTTTCTCATCCGACATGGTCGTCACAACGCCCACCGGCTTATATAGCATCAGCGTATGCAGCTCCTCGTGCCCGCCAATCGGTTTTCCGTTGACGCAAATGATGTCTGTCTCAATATCCGCACGATCTCCCACCTGCGCCGTCTTGCCATTCACGGTCACAATGCCGCTCTCGATCCACTTTTCCGCAGCCCGCCGGGAACATAGCCCGGCCCCGGACAGAATTTTTTGTAAGCGTTCCTGCATATGTCATCCCTTCCACGGACGTTTTGCGCCGGTCCATCCCTTTTCATTCCAATACACGGCATCCGTTTCATTCCAACCCTTTTTCTGCGCCCAACGCATGGCTGTGAAAAAGGCCTTGGTTTTCCATGACGGTGTCACCTTCCCATGCCGTTTCAAAATCTTCTTTGCCAGTGCATCCGTATCGTTTTCGATTTGTTTTCTTTTTTTCGCGGATACCTCGTCAAAGGAACAGGCATGAACCGCCAAGCCGTACCGATAAATCCGTCCTACGCCCCAGAAAAACAGGCTGTCAGCCATATCTTTGTTGGTGGACTTCATACCTGCCCCGGCCGCTGTAGAAATACAGACCGCCTGTTTCCGGAACATACCAGCCTCTGGCCTGTGCACCATCCAGCGGTAACCGTAATGATCCAGCAGCGCTTTCATGGAAGCCGTTGCATGGTATACATATACCGGGCTGGCTAAAAGTAAGACATCTGCCGCATCGATCGCCTGCGTAATCGGTTGGAGTGCAGCATAATGCGGGCATCGTTGTTCCCCCTGCATGAAGCACTGTGTGCATCCAACACAAAAGCTGGCAAAATCCCGTGGGAGGAAAAATTCCGTGATTTCCCCTCCCAGCTTTTCCGCCAATATGCGTGCAATGTGATAGGTCGAACCTTGATGGCTCTGCCCATGTATGATTGTAATTTTCATCGTTCTATCTCCATCATTCTGTCACTATCCGCTTCCGGAACCGGTCCCACCACAATAAAAACCGTTCCTTTTTGCTGGTATCTTCCTGGGAAACATCCAATTCTGCATTACTTCCACAGATCAATTCTGTCTCCTGTAGCACGGTATCCTCACACACCAGCTTTGCATGCCCGCAAACCGTGCCTTTTTTCACTGGGGCATACAAAAAATCCACACAGGAAATCTGCAAGTCAGCCTCTTCTTTTTGCAGCAAGTATGCCGATATATCCTCTGCATAGACGGCATTGACCTTGGCTTTTGTACCGGTTTCCACCGGGATACTGCATGCAGCTTCCCCGGCCTGCGCCCATTGCTCCCGTTGCATGGTTGCAAATGCAGCATCCAGCATTTGGATATGATCGTTCCAATCATTTCCATCATGCAGCGTTACGGCGACGACGGTTCGTCCGTTCCGCTCCGCTGCGCTGACCAGGCACCGACCCGCTGTCATGGTATAACCGGTTTTCACGCCAACTGCGCCCTCATATAACCGAAGCATTTTATTGTGGTTAACCATCGTGCGCGTGCCGGACGTATACGATTTTGTGGCAACCACCTCTGCAAAGGTTTCATTGCGCAGCGCGGCTGCGGCAAGCTTTGCCAGTTCATATGCCGTTGTATAGTGCGTTTCACCATCTAATCCGCTTGGATTGTCAAAATGTGTATCCGTCAACCCAAGCTCCTGCGCACGTGCATTCATACGCGCCACAAACGCATCCCTTCCGCCACACTGTTCTGCAATGCATTCCGCGGCATCGTTTCCTGAGCAGAGCATCAGTCCATACAGCACGTCGCGCAGCGGGAGCTGTTCCCCTGCCTGCAAGTACATCGAAGAGCCTTCTACGCCGGCGCATTCCGGCGATACGGTAATGATCCGGTCGATATCTTTTTCTTCCGCCGCCAGTAAGCCTGTCATAATTTTTGTCGTGCTTGCCATCGGCAGACGCTGGTTTTCCTGCAAGCCGTCCAGCAGCACACCGGTATTCGCAGCAATCACAGCATACGCCGCTGCAGAATAAGCCGCTGTGCGCCCCGCGCACACGACAGCAACAAAAACCAAGCAAAAGAACAACTTTGCTTTCACGCATATCCCCCCTTAACCCTCATTTTACGAAGCCCAGCAGGAGATTATGCGCAGAACAGCGAAGGGGAGCCGCCGGCTCCCCTTGTCCTTTTTATTCTTCCGTCGGTTGCTCTACCGGTGCTTCTTCCTCTTCTGTTGCATCATCCTTTTTGCCGCGCCGCCCGGAAATGAAATTCTGAATACCGCTCACGGCATCCGGAATCATTTCAATCAGCCGATCTGTACTGTTATCCGCCGGCATGTTAACCGGAAGAATGCGCGCGCTGTCCCCGTTGACAATCAGAAACGCAACAGGAACAATGCTAACCCCTGCACCGCCGCCGCCGCCAAAACAGAGCGGCCCCTGGGCACCCGCATTGTGCGATTGAAAATCTGTTCCACCGGAACCAAATCCAAATGTGACTTTGGAAACCGGAATCAACGTGGTGCCGTCGTGTGTGACAATCGGGTCACCAATAATGGTGTTTACATCTACCATGGATCGGATTTTTTCCATGGTATCCGTCATCAACTGATTTACGCCATGTTCTGCCATTGTACATTCCTCTTTCTTTTATGATTTCAGATGATCAGGAGCCATATGCTCTCGCTCCCAGGCTTCTCGCTCTTCCTTCGTAGTTTGGATGGATTTCCACAGCTTCCACAACGCCTTTCTTCGCTTCCACGTCATATGCAGAAAACGGGACAGTCGTGTCATTACCGAAAGATCTATCTCCCAAACAGTTGCTTCCGCATCAAAATCCGCATCGATAACAATTTTGGTATCCTGCAACACAAATGCGCGCTCCATATACGGGTACAAGTTTCCCACGACCGCCGACAGCAACCCCAGCAAATTGCCGGTTCTCGCCGCATCTGCTGTGTGCAAAATCAGCGTCACATGCAGGCGTTCCCATGTCATCGCGCCGGCCATGTCGTCCATTAACGTCAGCATCAGGGACACCACTTCGCGGTAATCCAGTTTTTGTATATTATATCGTGGTGCCTGTGCCTGCTTTTCTTTCTTTTTCTGTTTTTTTGGTTGTTTCTTTTCCTTGGATTCCGGCTTTTTCCTGCTCCGTTTCCCTAGCACCAATACCTTTCGGATTGGCCCAAAACCAACGCGCAGCTTTACCGGCCCATCTGGCGGCTTACGTTTACACTCCAGCCGCATTGGCGCGCACAGCATAAATACAGTGAGCGCGACACCAAGTATCAGCACAATGCAAAGCAATATGCCCAAAATACGGAGCACAATCATGTCTCTGCCTCCGCCTGTTCCGCTTCCCGTTTTTCCTCCAGCTCTTTGAGCTCCGGAAGTTCCGGAAGATCGTCCAGGGACTCGATGGAAAATGCCCGCAAAAATGCTTGTGTGGTGCGATAAATCATCGGTCTGCCCGGCACATCCAACCTTCCACAGCCTTCGATCAGGCCCTTGTCCAACAAATTGAGTATAGTATTGGAACTGTCAACGCCGCGAAGCTGTTCCACATATGCGCGTGTCACCGGCTGGCGATATGCGACAATAGAAAGCACCTCCAACGCCGCCGCAGATAATGATGGCGCACGGCGCACCTCCAAAGCACGCCGGATGATATCTGCATATTCCGGCCGGGATACCATTTGATAGCTGTCCTGCAGATGGATGAGCTGAAAGCCGCGTTTTTCCGCATCATAGCTGTCAGCCAGATTTTGGGCCAGACGATGCAGCATATCGGCATCCACCCCAAGCACCTGCATCAGCTTTGCCTCATACACAGGCTCTCCCGACGCAAATAAAATACCCTCCAACAGGCAGGACAATTCATTCATGAAATACGTTCCTCCTGAAATGCTGTGTTTTCCTTCCCGGTAAACAACGTCAGCATTGCCTCGTCTCCCTCGCCATCAATCCAAATGCGGTTGGTTTTGGACAGCTCCAACACAGCAAGGAAGGTTGCAACCATTTCCGACCGGCTATGTGTGTCACGAAACAAACTGCGGAAATGCAGCGCCGTCTTCTTGCGGAACCGCAGCAGGATAGATGTAATTTGTGTGTGCACCGGCACGCGTTCGCGTCCGACAATGCCGGAAAAAGCGCTGACCGGGGGCGGCATTTTGCGCCCGATCCGCGTCAGCATCCGCCGCGCCGCATCCGGCAGCTTCTCCGGCGGCAACGTGCCTTCAAATTCCTTTTTCCGTTCCAGCGGTTCCGGCGGACGTGTCAGTACATCGCGCCCGGCATCGCTGTGTGCACGAAAAAAGGGCTGTACCTCTCGAATGCGCTGGTACTCCAGCAGCTGTTCTACCAACTGCGTGCGCGGATCGTCGTCCTCATCCGCTTCGTTTTTCTCCTTCGGCAGAAGCATCCGGGACTTAATCAGCATCAACTGAGCGGCCATTGCGATAAAATCGCCGGCAACCTCCATATCCGCCGACTGCGCCTCCCGTAAAATTTCCATATACTGCTCGAGAATCAGGGAAATCGGGATGTCATAAATATTGACTTTATTTTTCGATATCAAATGCAGCAGCAGGTCCAGCGGCCCGTCAAATGCAGACAGATGAAACGTCATTTTTTCTGTCATCCCAACACCGCCACAACAATCGAAGCCAATCCCTGGTAAACTCTATTGGTCAGGAAATGCAGCGGCGTATCCAGCACACCGACAAACAGCAACACGAGCAATGCAAACTGAATATACTGCTCATATTGCGCAAATTTGTATTCATACCGCCGCGGCAAAAAGGACAGTAAGATTTTGGAACCATCCAGCGGCGGCACCGGAATCAAATTGAATACACCAAGCCCAATGCTCATAACCGCCGTCATATACAGCATCAAAGCAATCGCCATGACAATGGACGAGCTCGTCGTGCGCAGCGGATAATATAGAAACAACGCCACGAGTGCAAGCAGAAAATTGGAGACAGGGCCGGCCAACGACACCAATGCGATATCCCGACGCGGATGCTTGAAATACCGCGTATTGACTGGAACCGGCTTGGCCCAACCAAAATGAAAAAACAGCAGGCAAAGCGTGCCAATAATATCCAAATGCTGGATAGGATCCAGCGTCAGACGCCCGGCGTTTTTCGCTGTGGGATCGCCCAGCGCATACGCCATGAATCCATGACATGCCTCATGGACGCTCAGACAGATCAACACCGCCGGGATACTGACCAGCATCTGAATCAATGTACTGTTCCAATAACCAGAAAACATAAACAAACTCCTATGTGAAAAACATACAGTATTACAGTATAGTATAGCCGGAAAAAGCAGGAATTTCAAGCAGATTGGGGATTTTTACAAATTAGATACAATGCGCGACAGAAAAGGGCGGGACGTATCGCCGTCCCGCCCATATGCCGTGTTGTTTCGATTTATTTCGCATTGGAAAGCATCAGTTTGATGCGGTTTTCCTGATTGATCCGGGATGCGCCCGGATCGTAGTCTACACTGACAATATTCGCATTCGGATACTGCTCACGGATCTTACGGATCATGCCCTTCCCTGCAATATGGTTGGGCAAGCAACCAAATGGCTGCGTCAGGACAATATTCGGAACACCTTCTTCGATCAGCTCCACCATTTCTGCGGGCAGCAGCCAGCCCTCGCCCATTTTGACGCCAGGACTGATGATACTTTGCGACAGCTTGCGCACCTTGTCGAATTCCATCATGGGGCGGAAATGCCCATCTTTTTGAATGGTATGGATCATATCCTTCTGTTTATCCAACAGGAAACGGTATACCGCCTGCATCACCGCCGCATTTTTTACTGACCGGCCATACAGCTGGAAATCAATAATTCCATTGTAAATGCAGTACAGACAGAAATCCAACAGGCCCGCCAGCACTGGCTCTGTGCCCTCGCCCAGTAGGAATTTTTCCAGATTATTGTTGCCCAGCGGGGAGAATTTGACATAGATCTCGCCGACGATGCCAACCTTCTTTTTGGAACCGAAATCCTTGAGCGCAATCTGTGCAAACCGCTTGCAGATCAAGAAATACAGCATTTTCACATGGCTGTAGTGGATGAATTTATCCGCTGCAAAATCCTTGGTAATCTTCCGTACAAGGTCGTCCATCGCCTTATCACAGTCTCCCTTGTGCACCTCATATGGTCGGCACTGGTTATAGATATGCATGATAAAATCGCCGAGCAGCAGTCCATAGGCCACTTGGATAAATGCCTTCGGTGTCAGCTTAAAGCCCGGATTCGCATTTTTTTCCAGACCGGAAAAATTCAGGGAAATAACCGGAATATATCCCATGCCGTTTTTGATGAGCGCTTTGCGCAGCAAATGGATATAATTGGAGGCACGGCATCCGCCGCCGGTCTGGGTAATCATAACTGCAACCTTATGCAGGTCATATTTTCCCGATTCCAGCGCGTCAATGAACTGTCCGATAACCAGCAGCGCCGGATAACAAGTATCATTGTGTACGTTTTTCAAACCACATTCGGCAATCTGCGGCCCTTCTGTTTCCAGCACCTCCATATGATATCCATAGTTTCTCATAATGGACGTAATCAGCTTGAGCTGTACCGGCAGCATATTCGGAACCAGAATAGTATAATCCTTTTTCATGTCCTCCGTAAACGGGACATGCGGCAATTCACGATTTTCCAGCATTCTTTCTCCCCTCCTCGACAGCGGCAAGCATACTGCGGATACGGATTTTTGCCGCACCCAAATTGTTAATTTCATCGATTTTCAACTGTGTATAAATCTTTCCGCCCTCTTCGGTAATGGCGCGCATTTCGTCGGTTGTAATCGCGTCAATGCCGCAACCGAAGGATACCAACTGGATAATCTGCGCATCCGGACGGTGCACAGCCCAATTTGCAGCCGCATACATGCGGGAATGGTATGTCCACTGATTCAATACGTTGACCACTGGCATTTCTCCCAACGGTGCAACGGCATCTTCGGATACAATGACCATACCATAGGACTGGATCAGGCGGTCAATGCCGTGGTTGATCTCCGGATCAATATGATATGGCCGCCCGGCCAGCACGGCAATTTCCAGCCCATGCTCCTCCGCATACGCGATGGCTTTTTTTCCTTCCGCAGCAACGTCTGCATAATAGCGATCCAATTCGGCATAGCCTGCCAATGCAGCATCCTTCACCATGCGTTTGTTGATGTGTTTATATTTTTTTGCAAACAGCTCGGAGGCCGATTTGATAAAATCCTTTTGCCGGCCAAGCTCAAAATACGGCATCATAAAGTCGACGTCTTTCAGCCGTCCCATATTCGCAGCCAGCAATTCCGGATAATATGCAACGACCGGGCAATTGTAGCAATTCGCCGTCCGGTGTTCATCCAGGTTATACGTCATACATGGATAGAAAATCGAATCAACGCCCTTGTCCAGCAGGTTTTCGATGTGCCCATGCATCAGTTTGGCCGGATAACAGACCGTATCGGACGGGATGGAATGCTGGCCCTGCGCATACATCGAGCGGGTGGAGACATCCGATAGAACGACCTCAAATCCCAGCTGCGTCAGGAAGGTATGCCAAAACGGCAACAGCTCAAAATAGCTGAGTCCAAACGGGATACCAATGCGCGCCTTGGGCGTACCCGCTGGCTTTTTATCCCGATACTCCTGCAAACGCTTGAGCTTATAATCATACAGATTGGGAAGCTTCAGCTTATCCCCGCCGCCCAGCGGACGCTCACAGCGGTTGCCGGATATAAACTTCCTCCCGCCCGGGAACTTGGAGATCGTCAGCGAACAATGGTTGGTACACATACCGCATTTGACTGTATTGGAGGTGTGCGTGAAGCCCTGCAGCTCCTCCAAAGAAATCAAAGAAGAGGTTTCTTTTTCATTTGCCTGTGCATGCAGTGCGGCGCCATATGCGCCCATCAGACCGGAAATCGCCGGACGGGTGACATTTCTGCCAATTTCCATCTCAAAGGAACGCAGGATTGCATCGTTGAGGAAGGTACCGCCCTGTACGACAATATGTTTGCCCAAATCATCCGGTGAATTGGCGCGGATGACCTTATACAGCGCGTTTTTGACAACGCTCACAGACAGTCCAGCAGAAATGGCGTCAATGCCTGCGCCATCCTTCTGCGCCTGCTTGACGGAGGAATTCATGAATACCGTACAGCGGGAACCGAGGTCGATCGGGTGCTCGGCAAACAAGCCCAGACGGCAAAATTCTTCGATGCTGTAGCCCATAGAACGCGCAAACGTTTCGATAAACGAACCACAGCCAGAGGAACATGCTTCATTCAACGAAATGTTATCGATGCAACTGTTGGCGATTTTAAAGCATTTGATATCCTGCCCGCCGATATCGATGATAAAATCGACATCCGGCTCAAAATGACGCGCCGCACGGAAATGCGCCATGGTCTCGACCAAACCGAAATCCACACCAAATGCATTCAAAATCAACGCTTCGCCATAACCGGTCACGGCAGATCCGGCGATATGGATGCGGTCGCCGCACAGCTCATACAGCTTGAGCAACTGTTCCCGGACGACATCGACCGGATTTCCCTTGTTCGGGCTGTAATAATTGAACAGCATTTGACGATCTTCACCAATCAGCACCAGCTTGGTTGTTGTAGAACCGCAGTCAATGCCAAGATATGCTTTTCCCGTGTACATCGTGACGTTCTCACGCATGATATCGCTGGAATTATGTCGCTGACGGAATGCACTATATTCCGCTTCATTGCGAAATAACGGGTCTAGCGTTGCCGTTTGAATCGGTTCTCCGGCTGTACGTTCCAACGTATCCAGCAGTTCCTGATAGCTGTATTCCCTATGGGTGTCCTTCGCATAAACCGCTGCGCCTGCTGCAATGGCATACGGCGCAATCGCCGGGAAATGCGCGCGCTCCTTTGGAAGCTTCAGCGTTTCCTGAAAACGCTTTTGCAAGCCCTTGAAGAAAAACAAGGGACCTCCCAAGAACAAGACATCCCCCTCAATATCGCGGCCCTGTGCCAAGCCTGCCACCGTCTGATTGACAACAGCTTGAAAAATGGAAGCCGCCACGTCCTCTTTTCGCGCGCCTTCATTGAGCAACGGCTGGATATCACTCTTTGCAAATACGCCACAGCGGGACGCAATGGTATAAATGCGTTCCGCATTGAGCGACAACCGGTCAAGCTCATCGGGTTGTACGTCGAGCAGCACCGCCATCTGGTCGATAAACGCACCTGTACCGCCGGCACACGATCCATTCATTCGTTCTTCCAGCTGGCCGGTGAGAAAAACTATTTTCGCATCTTCGCCGCCAAGCTCAATGACAACGTCCGCTTTCGGCACAAACGTGCCAACGCACTTGCGGGTTGCGAATACCTCCTGCACAAATTCCACGCCGCTTGCTTTCGCCACGCCAAGACCAGCCGAGCCGGTGATGGCGGCCCGGATAGACGCATCACCAATCACCTTTTTGGCATCGCGAAGCATTTCACAGGCTTTTTCACGTACTTTTGAAAAGTGGCGCTCATATTTCTGATACAGAATTTCCAAACGGCCAGTTCGTTCATTTTCCCCGGCCGCTACCATTTTTACGGTTGTTGAACCAATATCAATACCCAAATACACATTCATATTCATAAAAATAACCTTTTTCCAGCGTTCTGAGACGTACTCAGAATACTTGCCAAATAGAATTTAAATGAAAGCCATTATTACTATCTTAATCATTTTCCCTTCATTAGTCAACAATTGTCCCGGGCGTTCCATATAAAATCTGCTTATTTTACAAAATTGAAACAGTTTCGATACAGCTTTGGAAGCTTTTCGCCAAAGATGCAAAAGAAGGCTGACAGCATGGCTGCCAGCCCTCCATATACATCAAAACGATCAGTCTTGCAGTTTGGAACGATCCAATTTACCGTTTTCTGTCATAGGCAGAGAATCAAGGATACGGACAATGCCCGGGATCATATGCGCAGGCAGTTGGTTCCTCGCAGCCGCACGAACCTGCCCCGGTGTCATGTCACAGTTCAGCGTAACATAAGCCACCAGATTTCCATAACGTTCCACAACGCCGCAGCCAGTGACGCCCTTGATGCGGGTCATGCTGTTTTCCACATCACCCGGCTCCATCCGGTATCCCTTGACCTTAATCATGCTGCCAATACGGTTGTTCCAAAACAGACGTCCATCCTCTGTTTTGAATCCCAAGTCTCCGGATCGATACGCCTTTTTGCCATCCACTTCGCAATAATTTCCCGGATCGCCATTGCGGTAGCCAGCTGTAACGCTGTCGCCCACGACAACAATTTCGCCTTCCTCGCCATCGGGTACAACCGCGCCATCCTTCATCAGCAGGATTTCAACAGCCGCTGTATCGACAACGCCAATCGGCAGGCGCTCGTCACACATTTCATCCGTGATTTGCGCGGCACAAATATTGCAGGTCGCTTCGGTCATGCCATAACCATTGAAGACACTCAATTCTCCTTTGAACCGCTGCAGCAAACGCCGCACCGTACCAGGATGCAGGGATTCGCCTGTCAAATACACAACCTTGAGCTTCGGCATCATGTCACGCTGAAACCGGTCGCTGCGCATGAGAAATTCCGCCATCGTCGGTGTCATCACAAGCAACGCGGCCTCACTCTGTTCCATATGTGGATACATTTTTGCCAAGTGCTCCTGCTGCTCAGAATCCGTCGTAACCAGCGTACGTCCATGGGATAACGCATAATAAATATCGATCATGCTCAAATCGATAGAAAAACGCGTCATATTCAAAACGCTGCCGTCATCTTCTGCTCCCAGCGGGATAATACGATCGATCCAGTCGATAAAATGATTCAAATTTTTACGCGTTGCCTGTACCATACGCGGTTCTGCCGCATTGACAGAGCTGACTGAAATCATATATGCCAACTCATTTTCATCAATCTGCTCGGGCAACGCAACATTTTCCTTCACAGGGCTGCCAGACAGCGTAATAATATTTTCTGTCGGCACTTTTCCTGCACCTGCAAAACCACGTCCAACGGTGCAGAGGATGATATCTGCATCCGCTTTCGCCGCAATGCTCTTTCTGCGGGCAGCTGGCTGCTGTGGGCTGATCGGCGTATATGCTGCGCCTGCGCGCAGACATGCAAGATACGCGATAATCATGCTAAATTCCTTATGCCCATAAACAATGACACGCTTTGCACCCCTGGCGACAAGATGTTTCGCCAAGTTTTCACTTCTACGGTACAGATCACCATAGGTAATGGAACCGGCAGAGGAAATCACTGCTGTCGTGTCCTCTGGATTGGTAAAAATAGATGCAATGTCCATAACCATCTCTCTCCTGTCTCTTTGGACTTAAAAATTCAAAACAACACAACACAAATGCAATTCACATATAAAATATATCATGTTCAACCGTTTCTTTCAACCGTAATTCTGTCATGATTCCTTTCCGATTTGAAAATTTCCAGAAAAAATAGCTTGACAGTGTGTTAAAAAAGTATTAGGATAATGGCATCAACTACATATCCTTATCAAGAGAGGTGGAGGGATCGGCCCGATGAAGCCCGGCAACCTGCTGCTGCAAGGTGCCAATTCCGACGGTGTTCAGATCGAAAGATGAGGGATCATTTGGCGCTCTGTTGACTGTACAGAAGCGCTTTTTCTTTTTGTCAAAATATAGAATTCCATAGAAAGAAGGCACATGAACATGAGTAAGTATTTATTTACTTCCGAGTCTGTTACCGAGGGACATCCAGATAAAATCTGCGACCAGATTTCTGATGCCATCCTCGATGCGATTATTGAAAAAGATCCGACCGCACGAGTTGCTTGCGAGACAACCGTTACGACCGGCCTGATTTCCATCATGGGTGAAATTTCTACCCATTGCTATGTTGATATTCCGAAAATCGCACGCAGCGTTGTGCGCGAAATCGGTTATGACCGCGCGAAATATGGCTTCGACTGCGATACCTGCGCTGTTGTAACGACACTGGACGAGCAGTCCTCCGACATCGCTATGGGCGTAGACAAAGCATTGGAAGCCAAAGAGGATGAAACGCTTGACCTGACCAACGGCGCGGGCGACCAGGGTATGATGTTCGGTTACGCGTGCAACGAAACGCCGGAACTGATGCCACTGCCGATTTCGCTGGCGCACAAGATGGCAAAAAAGCTGACGGAAATCCGCAAGTCCGGTACAGTCGACTATCTGCGCCCGGATGGCAAAACCCAGGTCACGGTAGAATATGACAAGACCGGGAAGCCTATTCACATTGACACCGTTGTTCTTTCCACACAGCACAGCCCAGAAGTATCGCTGGAGCAGATCCGCCGCGATATGATCAATCTTGTCATCCGCCCAACGCTCCCGGAAGGATTGTTTGACGATGCAACGCGCATCTTTGTCAACCCGACTGGCCGGTTTGTCATCGGCGGACCGCAGGGCGACTCCGGCCTGACGGGCAGAAAGATCATCGTCGATACATACGGCGGTTCCGCTCCGCACGGCGGCGGCGCATTCTCCGGCAAGGACCCGACCAAGGTAGACCGTTCCGCAGCCTATGCCGCACGTTACATTGCTAAGAATGTCGTAGCCGCAGGCTTGGCTGAAAAGTGCCAGGTGCAGCTCGCTTATGCAATTGGCGTCGCGCAGCCGGTTTCCATCCGCGTAGATACGTTTGGCACCGGCGCATACGGTGACGATGTGCTAGAAACCGCAGTCGAAAAGGTCTTTGACCTTCGCCCAACCGCCATCATCCGCGATCTGAAGCTGCGCCAGCCGATTTACCGCCAGCTGGCAGCATACGGCCATATGGGCCGGACTGATCTGGACGTCGCATGGGAAAAGACTGACCGTACCGACGCATTGAAAGCTGCAATTGCAGAGTAAACACAAGAAACTATGGCCCGCATCGATCGATGCGGGCCATTTTGCTGCAAAAAACAGGCTGTGGATCGCTCCACAGCCTGTCAAGTGATTTAGAGGATACACCCCATCAGGTTCTAACCGCGTTCTTTCTCATATCAACAACTACGGATACGACGATGATAAGGCCTTTGATAACCTGCGTCAGGTTATCATTTGCGCCCAACAGTACGAGACCGTTGTTGATAATACCAAGAATCAGAATACCGGACAATACGCCGGACATTCTACAAATACCACCTGTCTGGGAAGTGCCACCGATGGTAGCAGCTGCGATTGCGTCGAACTCGTACTGCAAGCCATTGGTAGACGGGTCAGCAGAACCGGTACGAGCTGCCAGCATTGCGCCAGCCAAACCAGCCATCAGGCCAGACCACATATAGGTGAGAATGAGATTCTTTTCAACATTGATACCAGCTACACGAGCTGCCTGGCGGTTACCACCGATAGCAAAAATATTCTTACCAAAACGGCACTGTGTCATCATGAACCACGATATGATAAACACAATGAGGAATATAAAAACCACCCTCGGGAAGCATGCAATCATGTAAACAGCAAAATAACGGAAGCTCTGATCCAGATTGGATACCGGAGAGCTGGAATACATTTTTGCAAGCGCACGGCAAATCAGCTGTGAGCCAAGGGTTGCGATGAACGGGTGGATATGAGTGCAAGCTACCAGCCAACCACAAATGATACCGACGACACCGCCGATCAGCATAGCTACAACGATGCAGAGGACTGCCGGCAGATGGATACCGATCAGGCGGTTTGCCAAATCAGCCTGCTGTGCCAGAGATGCAGAAACGACTGCGGACAGAGCAGCAACTGCGCCCGGGCCAAGGTCGATACCAGCGGACAGAATACACCAACAAACACCACAAGTGATGATGCCCTTAACCGACTCGGAGGATACCAGCGTCGTCAGGTTCGCTACAGTAAAAAACGCAGGGCGTACAGCAGTCAATGCGATCGCCAGAACAATCAGCACGAACCACATTGCATTATCGGAAATAAATTTTTTGAAATCAAAGCCCTTCTTTGTTGCTTCCATTATTTAGAGCCTCCCTTTTCTTTACTTTGCTTCGGCGAAATCATTCTTCTCGCCGTGTGCATAGGTTAACAGTTCCTGAGAATCATATGGGTCTCCACCATCGCGGTTGCGCGAGATGATACCCATCATATGTCCCTCATACATGACCAAAATACGATCTGCCATGCCGGAAACCTCAGGCATTTCGGAGGAAATCATCAGAATTGCCTTTCCTTCGCCAGCCAGCTTTGTAAGGATTGCATGAATCTCAGACTTTGCGCCGACATCGATACCACGGGTCGGCTCGTCTACAATCAGGATATCCGGATCAAGCAGCAGCCAACGTGCCAGCAAAACCTTCTGCTGGTTACCGCCGGACAGGTTCATAATTCTCTGCCGCATCGACGGTGTCTTCGTACGCATTGCCTGATTCCATTTGATCGCATCTGCCTCCATTTTTTTATGGTTCTGCGGGAAACCATAATTCTTCAGGGAAGCCATAACTGTATTTTCCGTAATGTCAAGTAATCCAAAGATACCATTGCCGCGGCGGTCTTCGGTCAGAAGACCAATGCTGTTTGCAATCGCATCCTCAGGGCTCTTAATATTGACTTCTTTGCCGTTGATGAAAATCTGTCCGGCAGTCTTATGACGCATACCGAAAATGGTTTCTACGATTTCGGTCCGTCCTGCGCCTACCAGGCCCGCAAAGCCGAAGATTTCGCCCTTATGTACCTGGAAGCTCACATGCTCAAACGATTTTCCCGACGCCAAATCCTTTACTTCGAGGATAACGTCGCCAATTGGGCAGTCCACCTTCGGGAACATATTGCCCACCTGGCGGCCTACCATCATTTCTACAACCTTATCTACATCAAGATTTTCCGCACGATCCGTGCCAACATATTCGCCATCGCGGAATACGCTGATATCATCGCTGATGCGGAAGATTTCTTCCATCTTATGTGAAATATAAATAATTGCTACGTTCTTGGACTTCAAGTCAGCAATGATGTCGAACAAATGCTCTACTTCTGTCTCCGTCAGAGCAGAAGTCGGTTCGTCCATGATTACTACCTTGGTATCGTATGAAACGGCTTTCGCAATTTCTACCATCTGCTGCTGTGCAACTGTCAGATCGCGCATCATATCGTCCGGATTCAATGCGAGCTTCCACTTTTCAAAAAGCTCGATCGCTTCCTTACGCGCTCTTGCGTGGTCGCACATCAGTTTGTTTTTCATTGGGAATCTGCCGAGCCAAAGATTTTCACACACAGTACGATCCGGTACCGGAGAAAGCTCCTGATGAATCATGGTAATACCAGCGTTCATCGCCTGGAGCGGGCTTTTGAACTCAACTTCCTTCCCATCGAAAATAATTTTGCCAGAGGTGCACGGCTGAATGCCAATCAGGCACTTCATCAGCGTTGACTTACCTGCACCGTTCTCACCCATCAGAGTGTGCACAGTGCCGGGGCGAACGTTCAGCTGTACGCCTTTCAGAGCTTTAACGCCCGGAAATTCCTTGACAATGTCGTGCATTTCGAGGATATACTCACTCACGTTTTTGTTCACCCTGCCTTTCCTACCTTCTTGATAATTGGGGGCGCCGGACATCGTCCAACGCCCCCAACGTCTCAACTCAAATGCGGTTTGTTATACTTCTCTCAAGTGTATAACCCTTTGTGATTAGAGATAATCAGCTACGTTGTCAGCAGTTACCGGCTCGAACGGGATCCAAACGATGGAATCGCTGTAATCTTCGCCAGAATCATCTGTCACAAACTCGGTGCCGTCGTTTGCTGGCTTGCCGTTTGACAGGTTGAGTGCTGCTTCTACAGCGCCCTTACCCTGGCCAGTCGGGTTCTGGTAAACCGTCATCGCCAACTTGCCTTCCTTAACAGCAGCAGCGCCGTCCTTGGTGCAGTCGATGCCGACAATTGGGAAGCTGGACGGATCAACGTTTGCAGCCTCGCAAGCCTCAATCGCACCAAGTGCCATTGCGTCGTTGTTGGAGATGATGCAGTCGAATTCCTCGCCAGAAGTCAGAACCGGGCTGATCTTGTTCATAGCCTCTGCACGGTCGTATTTGCCTGCCAATTCAACAACAGCTTCAGCCTTGATGCCGTTATCTTCCAGTGCCTGCTTTACGCCTGCGCAGCGCTTGATCTGGGAAACCTGTCCAAGCTCACCCTGCAGCAGGATGTACTTGATGTCGGTCTTGCCCTGCGACTTGAAGTACTCAGCCAGATACTCGCCCTGGTAATAACCGGAAGTATCCTCATCGGATCCGCAGAAACCGACGTTTTCTGCCGACAGGACACTCATGTCAGACGGCGGACGGTTTACGAACACGATCGGCGTCTCGCCTGCAGCGTCTACCAGAGACTGTGCAGCATCGGAGTCAACCGGGTTTACGATAACGGCAATATCGCCGCCGTTTACCGCGGTCTCGATGTACTGAATCTGCTTTGCAGAGTCGTTCTGCGCATCCTGGGACGTCAGCTTAACGCCCGCATCTTCCGCAGCAGCCAAAGCGGCAGCTTCCAGCGTAGACAAGAATTCGTCACGGCTGGACATGATCAACGTCATGGTGCCGTTTTCACCGGATCCTGCACCGGAAGCTGCAGAGCCAGCGGCGTTGTTGTCGCCGGAAGAGCCGCAGCCAGCCAGCATGCCAGCACAAGTCGCGCCGGCCAAAAGCATAGCCATCATTTTCTTGAGTTTCATAGTTTCTCTCCTCTTCTTGAATTGTCAAACGCGCTTGGGATGACGCGTGTGACATTTGATGTATTTAGGATATCACTCAAATGTTACAATTGCAAGACTTTCCTGGTTTCTTTTGATAGAAGCAACGGATTTCATGCAATTCTTCCAACTTTTGAATATGTTTTTTGTTCA
>JAUNIY010000197.1 GCA_030523305.1 Eubacteriales bacterium | reverse complement strand
TATAGCACTACGTTGGAGTATACGGCTGCACTACGAAATCGTGGCATAGACAAGCTTGCCGAAAAAGTACCGGCGCAAGAGCTTTCATTTGATACCGTTTCTGGAATCTATCAGTATGGTGCCGATTTCAGTCTTGGCGATATGGTGAAGGTGGTAAACACGGATGTGTTGGGCATCAGTGCAAAAGCCAGAGTAATCGGTATGACAATATCAGACGACTCCGATGGGCACAACGAAACACCTACGGTCGAAATTTTGAGTATGGAGGTAATCGCATGAGCGAAATCACGTTCACGCAAACGGAAAATGTATTAAAGAGCACCGGAGATTGGCCTGTACAGTTTAGCCGCAACACACCAGTACAAGTAACACTGAGTGACGATATGTTTACATCGGCCAGCACGCTGGTGTTGCTTTTCGCCCCGGATGACGGAAGAGTGCACAAGCCGGCGGCTGTGCCGCTGACGCGCTCAGAAAGTGTATGTACCGGCGTGATCGGCAAAGCAGCGACGTTACAAGATGGCTTTGCGCTTGTTGCGTTGGGCGGCATGTCGGAGGATGGCACTCAAACAATCACAACAAAAGCAGAACGCATACAGATTTACCGTTCTGTCGATCCGGAGGGTGGTTTGCTGGCCGAACCTGCATTGTTAACTGATGTGATCGAAGAAGCTGTTGACAAATGGATAACGACGAATGGTGTGCAAACTGGCGCAACTGCCGAACAGGCTGCACAGATCGAACAGAATACGAATGATATTCAGGATTTAAAAGATAGCCAGATTGATATTGATCCTACACTTTCCATATCCGGCCAAGCCGCTGACGCGGCGGCAGTCGGCGCAGCGCTGAAAGGAAAAGCAAACACTGATGATATTCCGACGGTTCCTGATGAGCTGCCAAATCCGAAAGCAATCACGTTTACCGGAGCCGCTACCGGAAGTTATGACGGCAGTTCTGCACTCACTGTCCATATCCCAGAAACGACGGAAATAGAGGTGGATACAACACTCTCTGTATCAGGACGAGCAGCAGATGCAAAAGCGGTTGGTGATGCGTTAGAAGACAAAGCAGGCAAGAATGAAATCCCTACAGTACCCACCACTTTGCCAAATCCAAATGCACTGTCTTTCACCGGCGCAGTTGCCGGCAGTTATGATGGCAGCGCGCCGGTTGTGGTCAACATTCCGGAAGACGTTGAGTGTGATGTGACGCTGACGCAGGCTGGCAAAGCCGCAGATGCGGCAGCGGTTGGCAACGCTTTGAAGGAAAAGGCAGATGCAGATGCCATCCCGGATGCACTCCCAAACCCGAATGCGCTTACCTTTACCGGTGCAGCCATCGGGAGCTATGATGGTAGCCAGGCGCTTACAATCGACATTCCGGACGAAGTGGATTGCGATACAACATTGACAATAGCTGGCAAGGCGGCTGATGCCAAGGCGGCTGGTGATGCGATATCCAAGAATGCACAGGACATCTCAAATACCGTTGCGAAGCTGGAAACCATGGAAGGTATGGTGGAGGATATCACGGAATCCGATGATGGTATTACCGTTTTCTATGGCGACGGTACATCGAAAAATGTTGCAACCAAAAGCACAGACATTTACGTTGAGGACATTGACGAAACCGAGGAAGGATACCGGATCAGTTACAGCAATGGTGACACGAAAGATCTGGCAGGTAAAGGTACTGGCGGCACGTCTACATCCGGCGGCGCCGCGATCACAAGAAACGGCGATGCAACAGTGTACTGCATTTATGGTGATAACTGCCCGATCAGCTATAACTTCAACGCTTTTGATGCATCCGGCGATACGGTTGGCGCGGGTGTTGCTACATGGTATGTTAACGGCATAGCTAAGGCAACCAGCACAGCAAATCAAGGGGACAATGAATTCGACATCGGCCCGTACCTGACCGCTGGTTCCAACGCCGTAAAACTGTCTATCTCGGTCGATACCGGCGGCGATACCAATTCCATTGCAACAAAAACATGGACTGCAAACGCAGTTAATTTGTATTTTGAGTGGGAACGCGACGATTCCGCCGTTTCCACCACAGACGTCGCAATTCGTTGGACACCGTATGGTGATCTGAGCAAGACGACACATATCATCGTGGACGGCGTTGAGGTGGCAACCAGTACGACGACCCGTTCCGGCACGCTGCAAACCTATGTATTGTCTGCACTGCCGCATGGCTCGCACTTGGTTGAGATGTACATCACGGCCACAGTCAACGGTCTTGAGATCAGAACCGATTCGGTATACCACGACTTCATTTTTGCTGAAACCGGAAATACGACACCAATCATCGGTAGCAGCTATGCCGGTGGCGACTTGACGCAGTATGATACGGTTGCAATCCCAATTGTACTGTATGACCCGTCCAGCATCACCACAAATGCTGATGTGTACATCGACGATGAAAAGGTTACGACATGGACAAACATTGATCGTACGATCCACTACTGGAACTACAGCCCAACAGAAGCCGGTGTTCATGTTCTGAAAATGGTTTGCGGAGAAACAGTTAAAACATGGACGGTTACTGTTACAGAGTTGGATATTGATAATGCCGAGGTTGAAGGTTATACCTTCCGCATGAAAGCAAGTGAATTTGCCGGAAACGACGCGCTGCAGGCGTGGAGCAGCAATGGCATAACTGCTGCTTTCAGTGATAATTTCGATTGGTCAAACGGCGGCATTCAGTCAGAAACAGATTCCAATGGAAACATTCGACAGTTCATTTGTATCAAAGCCGGAACCACTATGACAATCAACCACAAACTGTTCGGTTCCGACTGCACGACGGATGGTAAGAACGTCAAGGTTATGTTCCGGTTGGCAAACTGCCGTGACTATGACGCTCAGTGGCTTTCGTGTTACAGTGGCGGCATTGGTCTGAGATGCTTTGCACAGCAAGCCACGCTGAACAGCGAGCAGTCCGAGGTATCTGTTCCGTACTACGAGGGCACAACTGACCCAATTGAGTTGGAATTTGATGTCACACCGAAGACCAGCTTCAGCTACATCATGCCGTGGATTGATGGTGTGCGAAGTGGCGTCAAGGTCTATCCGGCAAATGATGCGTTTGTCCAGCCGGACGCGCAGAATATTGTTATTGGCTCTGCTGATTGCGACGTATATCTGTATATGGTTAAAGCATACCCCAATGACCTTACTGAAGACAACCATCTGGAAAACTTCATCGCGGACGCGCCAAATCCGCAGGAGATGCTTGACCGATACAACCGAAATGACATTTTAGATTCTAACGGTAAGATCAGCTACTTAAAGCTGGCGCAACAGAATCCCGACCTGCGTGTACATGTCTATGACATCACCGAGATGTTTAAGGGCGACAAAGACGCAGATGCTATCACCGGCAACAGCTATAGAATGTTTTTAGCATCCGAGGATACGCAGAATGCAATCTATACCGCTGAAAACGTCAGTATGAAGATTCAGGGAACATCGTCGGTCGGTTATTATGATGCTTCCGCGAACTGGGATTCCAGTTTCCCCGAAGGTTTGACGGATAAAAACGGCAACCACATTGACGGCATCAGCATGACCGAAAATTCAATGCCTGTAAACTATCAAAACAACAGAGTTAATCAGGCAAGCTGTGAGGGTGCGAACAACGCCATTCTTGCAGATTGGTA